>NZ_JACZCQ010000008.1 GCF_014904705.1 Nisaea sediminum | reverse complement strand
CCCGGCCCCCCCGCCTCCCCCCCACCCCCCTCCGGGAGAAATAAAACCGCGGGCCCCAAAGGCGGGGACCCCCCGCCCGCAAGGCTGTTTAATCAGCTGCCTTTGTAAAGTCCAACCTCGATCGCGATCCGCTTCCAGGCAGCGAAGGTCTTCTCGAAGTAGTCCGTGTATTCTTTCGGGCCAAGATAATTGACCGAAGTGCCCTTGGCGGTCATCGCCTCGACCACTTTCGGATCCTGCGCGGCCTTCTCGAAGATCGCGGCATAGTGATCGATCACGTCCTGACTCGCACCCTTCGGCAGAACGATACCTCGGTCCGTCCCGTAGATCAGGTCGTAGCCCTGTTCCTGCAGGGTCATGACGTCCGGGATTTCCGGATTGCGTGCCGGCGTGGTGATGCCGAGCGCCTTCAGCTCGTTGGTCTGGATGTATTTCTTGGCGGCGGCGAGGTTGATTTCGCCGATTTCGATATTCTTCGCCAGCAGCGCGGTCATGCGCTCGCGGGTGCCGTCATAGGAGACATGCTTGAACTTCACGCCCGCCGCGTCTTCGAGCAGCAGGAAGATGAAGTGGCTGGTGGAACCGAGCGTACCGCCGGCAACGACCGTGCCCGGAGCCTTCTTCGCAGCTGCGACCAGTTCCTTGACGTTGTTGTAGGGAACGTCCGGGTTGGCGCCGATGATGGCCGGGGTCCGGGTTAGCAAGGCAACCGGCTCGAAGGCATCCCAGGTGAAGTCGACACGACCGTTGAAGAAGCTGGTCAGCGCGCTCTGGTGGATGGCGAACAGGGTGCAGCCGTCCGGCTTGGAACCACGTGCTTCCTTGGCGCCCTTGTTGCCGCCCTGACCGCCGATATTGACGACCTGGATCTGCGGCTTCGCACCGGCCGCATTGGCCGATTCAACGAACTGGCGGAAAATCACGTCGGTACCGCCGCCGGCGCCCCACGGAACGATCAGCTTGGCGGTGCGGCAAGGCAGATCGGCGGCCTCGGCACCCGGCGCCCCGGCAAGGGCGACAGACGCGGTCGCAAGGGCCGCGAAAAGGGCTGTCTTGATCTTCATTTCTTGTCTCCCAGAAGTCACACCGGCCGGAAGCCGGCACTCAGGATGTCGCGGACGCACCACCGGCGCACCCGATCAGAGCCAGTAACCCTATGAATACGAACCGGGGTGTCAACCTCTAGCCGCCACCGGACTATTTTTCCGCTCTCTATGCCCATATAGAAAAAACAAGAACTTATGCTGATTTCGCCTGCAGGTTGTCGTAGCGATGACTTCAGCTTTTCTGTCCGAGACGGCCTCTATTGTCCTGACGCTGAAGCATTTCTTTCCAGTCGGCGGCCAGATTTTCCAGATAACGGGAAAATCCGTCCGCCGCGATCAGGCGCGCCTCTGTTCCATAGTCCTCGTGCAGGTTCGCGAGGACTCCGCGGGTCTCCATGACCTTCTGCAAGATTGCGACATGTGCTGCGACGATCTCCGCCGGAAGCCCCTCCGGTCCAAAAATTCCGTGATCCACGTCCAGCGTCAGTTCCCGAGCCTCCGTCCCCAAAGTGGGAATGTCGGGAAGCCGCCCGGAGGGAGCCGGACCGGTCACAGCCAGCACGTGAAGCTCCTTGTCCTTCATCTTCGCCCTTGCCGCCTTCAGCGAAACGAACCCCAGCGTACCGGGCGGACCGTTCAGGATTTCGCGATAGCGCGCGATGCCGCTCGGGAAACTCCGGATTCGGAAACGAACGCCGAGCGCCTCCTCCATCTGCAGGAAGAGCATCTTTTCGAGCGCGTCGTCCACCAGTGCGAAGGTCATCGATTCCGGTTTGGCGCGCAGATCGGAAACGATTTTGCCAAGGCGCGGCGGCTCGGGCTCCTCGCCCTTGGGCGCCGGCTTCGCGGGACCGCCCGACGACAGGGCAAGTGCCATCGGGGTTTGTGTCAGAAGCGCGATGGGAGTCAATCCGCGCCAGGCGCGCATGTCGCCGTTCAGGATTTCGAATGCCACCCGGATCTGCGTGTCCACCAGAAGGGTACAGCCGTTGGGCGCCGCAGCCTCGATCAGGCCCTGCGCGATCGCCCGTGGCCGGTTGCGCACGCGATAGGTACTTCCTCCCTGCGCACTCGCGGCATCGGCGACCGCACGTGCAACGAGGTCGCTGGCCGAACCTACGGCTGCCGGAACAATGAGAGATACGGTGACGCAGGAGAGGTCCTGAGCGCGTACGGCGCCGGGCCGCACGGACAGAGCGACAGCCGCAAGAATCAGAGGCAATAAGAATCTGAACTGTCGCATTCTGCTCCCACCCGCGTCGCGGAGACTATACATCGCACCCGACCGCCGTCCAGCAACACGCGGAGCCAAGCATGTTTTGACGGCAGCGAAATCTGGGCTACAGAAGGCATCGAGTTCTGGCAATCACAGCGGTCACGGGATATCGGATCAATGGGTAGGAAGCTTAAAGTTGGCATTGGCGGTCTTGGAGCCATCGGTCTCACCCTGGCGCGCGCCGTGACCGACGGAACCCTGCCCGACCTCGAACTCGGAGCCGTTTCTGCCCGGGACGCTGACAAGGCGCGCAAGAATCTCTCGGCAATCGGCGCCGACGCCCCTGTCGTCCCGCTGGAGAGCCTGGCCGAGCATTGCGACATCGTCGTCGAATGCGCCCCCGCCGCGGTTTTCGAGACCGTCGCCCGGTCCGCGATCGAGGCCGGACGGATTTTCGTGCCGGTCAGCATCGGCGCCCTGCTGAACCATATGGACCTCGTCGGGCGGGCGAAGGAAACCGGCGCCCGCCTGGTCTTGCCGACCGGCGCGCTGATCGGCCTGGATGCGGTGCGGGCTGCGGCCGAGGGCGAAATCGCTTCCGTCACGCTCGAGACCCGCAAGCCGCCGCGCGGTCTCGCCGGCGCCCCCTATCTGGTCGAGAACGATATTTCCGTCGAGCATCTGAATACGGCGAAGAAGGTGTTCGAAGGCAATGCGCGAGAAGCGGCCAAGGGTTTCCCGGCGAACGTCAATGTGGCAGCCGCCCTCAGCCTCGCCGGCATCGGTCCCGACCGGACAACGGTTCAAATCTGGGCCGATCCGGAGGTGACCCGGAACACGCACACGATCCGCGTCGAGGCCGACAGCGCCCGTTTCACCATGACGATCGAGAACATTCCGACGGAGGAGAACCCGAAGACCGGGAAGATCACGGCACTCAGTGTCATCGCGACCCTGCGCCGCCTCACGGCACCGCTGACCGCCGGAACCTGAGCGGAGAAGCCTCCCCTCCTCAGCTGGTCAGGTTGAGGAGGCCGCCGCCGCCACTGATCCCCTGGAACAGGCTGACCAGGTTCGGATTGGTCACGCCTCCAGACGAGATGTCGCCGCCGATCGCCTGCAGATCCACCTTGACCAGATACTGCTCGATGAACTTGATCGCGTAGTTCGTATTCTCGAGCGGCTTCAGGAAGCTCAGATTTTCCGCCGAACCGCTCGTGCCCGTGAGCGCGGTCTTCTTTTCGTCGAGGATCGATTGCTGAATATTCAGCGTGTACTGCTCGGCCTTGATCCGGCTCAGGGCCGAGCCGACCGAGAACAGCGCGTCGTTCAGCAGATCTCCGCGAGAGGCTGCCGTCGCGCCCGTCACGGCGAGGTACTGAAGCGAACTGAGAGAGCTATCGAAATTGTCCTTGAACCCGCTCTGCGCATCGACTGTGATCACCGTCCCCAGCGTGCCGAGCGTCACCTTCAGGTCGCTTGCGAGTTCTCCCAGCAGGTTGTCGCCGCTGGCGCCGGCGCTCTCGATAATCTTGTCGAGATCGCCGCGGATCTGGCGGATCTCGGAATCGATCGAGCCCAGAGGATCTGCCGTGTTGGCCGCGAAGTCGAAGATCTTCCGGTCCGTCACCAGATTGTTCTTCACGTCCGACAGGGCGTCCGTGATCGTCGTATCGATATCCCCGAGGATACTGTTCGCATTCGCCGCGGAAAGCGTGGACGGCAGGCCGGACAGGATATCCGTGTCTAGGGTCCCGCCGCGGGCGTCGATGCTCTTGCCCGACGTCGCGTCGGCTTGATAGGTGAAGGTTCCGCCCGTCAGCAAATTGTCGAACGTGAAGGTATTGGTTCCGTCGGACGCCGACCCCGCATCGTTGATGAGCGAGGTCAGTTCTTCCAGCTTGGCGCCGTATTTGGTGTTCAGTGCGGTGATATCCGCGCCGTCCTGCTGCGCCTCGAATGCGAGTGTGCGGATATCCGACAGCGCCGTCGCAACTTTCGAGAGGCGCGTAAGAGCATCGTCGACGGCGGAAATGCCCTGCGACAGTTCCTGCGAGTTCAGCGTGTAGCCGAAATTCACGCCGTTGACGCTGCCATTGAAGCTCGAATTATTGACTCCGTTTACGATTTCGGCGGTCTTGAACTCCTGCTCGGCGTCATCGAAATCGGTCTTTGCCGCCGCGAGGCTGGAAGACAGGGAACCAAGCGTCACCGCCTGGAAAGCCGTGTTCGCATCATCGAGGCTCGTCAGGAACGAACCCAGATCATAGGACGAGGTGACAACAGCGGTGCCGTCGGATTTGATCACCGTCGTGATCTTGGCACTGCCAAGCGCATCGATCCCGCTGCCGCCGTCGCCGGACGGAACGAAAAGATTCTCCGTCGTCCCGGAGGTGCTGTCGACGTAATTGGCGCTCTTGATGAACCCGTCCGCGGCCGTGATCTCTCCGACCAACGTCGCAAACTCATTCTTCAGGCTGTCGAGATCTTCCTGGGTCTCTACACTCGCCGCCTCTGCAAAAATCTTCTTGAGACGCTCGACGTTCGGGTCGGTTTCCGCCAGAGCCCGCTCACCGGCGGCAATCAGGCCGCGCTGACGGATCAGTTCCGGGATTGCCGCTTCCTGAACCGGAATCTCGCTTGCGAGAACGCCGGCCGGGTTGGTGACATTGTCGAAATCCTGAAGCCGGACGCGGAGATCTTCCAGCTGATCCTGCAAACTGCCAAGTTCGGTAGTTGCGTTCGTCGTCGCCGCAAGCCCCTTCTTCAGGGCGGCAAGATCGTCGTTCACCAAGTCGACCCTGGTCTTGGTGACATTCTCCTCGTCCCGGTCGAGATTGTTGAGCCGGTCGAAATCGAGCTTGGCGTCGAGCAGGGCCTCCTGCCTCAGTACGGACTGGTTGGCGATCTGCGGCGGCAGACCAAGCGCCGTCGTGACAATGCCGCGCAATGCGATATCGCCGAGGATTTCGACCGACGAGTCGATCTGGTTGATTTTGCGCAGAAAATATACCGCTTCGCGGGCCGCGGGGTTCTCGTTCCCAAGTGAGATCTCGAACGCGTTGGTCAGGAACTTGTCGATGACCTTGGTCTGGATTTCGTCACTCTTGAACTTCGAGACACCCTCGTTCGCGACATTGAAGAATTTCGCGAGCTCGCCATAGCGCGGATCCGCCAGCCGGTTGGCGTAGGAGTTCGGGTCGTCCTTGTCGCTGTTGAAGATCGCCTTCAGTTTGCCCGGATTGCCGATCTCCGATTCCAGGCCGAATGCGGTCAGCACGAATTCGAGGGTCTTGCGGTCCTTCAGGAGGTCGTCAAGCTTGGTGATCTTGTTGGCCGAAGCCTGGAACTTGGTGATGCTTTTCTGAACGTCGGCGCGATTGTAGAATTCCGTGCGCGCGGCAACGGGATCCTTCTTGTATTTCGCAAATGCCGCTACCGCCGACGTCGGGTACGACGAGGAAGCGCTGCCGCCAAGAATGGCCAATGCGACCGATGCGTTCGACATGATGTCCTCTGCTTCTGCAGCCGGAACTCCGGCCCGGTTCTAACCACATGAATCGCATGCAGGAAACGGACCACCCCTTCTGAGGCACCTAATTTGTAGCATTTCGGACGTTAAAATTCAATTTAAGAAATGTTGTGCGCCAGGGAATTGCGAACCTCCGGTTTGCGGTCTTATAGTCGCCTCTCCTCGACACCCCCGTCTCAGGAAAAAAGATGTTTACGACCAGACCGGAAATTCGCGGCACCTTCGGTGTCGTCGCCTCGACCCATTGGCTGGCCTCCTCGGCCGGCATGGCCATTCTTGAGCGCGGCGGAAACGCGTTCGATGCGGCCGTCGCCGCCGGCTTCGTGCTGCAGATCGTCGAGCCGCACCTGAACGGCCCGGGCGGCGACCTGCCACTCATCATGCACAGCGCCAGGGAAAACCGGACGCGGGTGATCTGCGGTCAGGGCCCGGCGCCGCAGAACGCCACCATCCCGGCGATCCGCGATCTCGGTCTCGATCTTATCCCCGGCAGCGGCCTGCTCGCCGCCGTGACGCCCGGCGCGTTCGACGCCTGGATGCTGATGCTGCGCGACCACGGCACCATGAGCCTCGGCCAGGTGCTGGAATATGCCATCGGCTACGCGCGCAACGGCTATCCCGTCGTTCCGAAGATCACCGACACGGTGAACACGGTACGCGATCTCTTCCTGAACGAGTGGAAGAGTTCCGCGGCGATCTACCTGAAGGACGGCGAGGCCCCGGTTCCGGGCGGTATGTTCTCCAACCCGAAGCTGGCGGACACCTACGAGCGCATCGTGCGCGAGGCGGAAACCGGCGGTGGAAGCCGCGAGGCGCAGATCGAGCGCGCCCGGGACATCTGGTACAAAGGTTGGATCGCCGAGAGCATCGACCGCTTCTGCCGGGACGAATACATGGACGCCACCGGGCGGCGTCACAAGGGCCTGCTGACCGGCGACGATCTCTCCGGCTGGTCCGCGACCTACGAGGATCCGCTTTCCTACGATTACGGCCGTTACACTGTGATGAAGCCCGGCGCCTGGAGCCAGGGACCTGTGTTGCTTCAGCAGCTCTCCCTGCTGAAGGCCATGGGCCTTGCCGACATGGATCCGACCGGCCCGGACTTCGTCCATGCCGTGACCGAGACGGCAAAACTTTCCTATGCCGACCGCGAGGCCTATTACGGCGACCCGAATTTCGTCGACGTCCCGATGGAGACGCTGCTGAGCGACGCCTATGCCGAAAGCCGCCGGGCGCTGGTCGGCAAGGAGGCCTCCGACGCCTTCTTCGCCGGCACCATCGAGGGCTACAGCAACAACATCGCCTTCACTCTGCAGCCGCATGCGGCCGACATTTCCGGCGCCGGTCTCGGCGTCGGCGAGCCGACCGTCGGCAAGATGGGCGAGGCCAAGGGCGACACCGTCCATATCGACATCATCGACAAGGACGGCAACATGGTCTCGGCGACGCCGAGCGGCGGCTGGCTGCAGAGCTCGCCGATCATTCCGGAACTCGGTTTCTGCCTTGGCAACCGGGCGCAGATGTTCTGGCTCGAGGAAGGCTCGCCCTCCACGCTGGCGCCGGGCAAGCGTCCGCGGACCACGCTCTCGCCCTGCTTCGCTCTGCGCGACGGCGAGGCCTACATGCCGTTCGGCACGCCGGGCGGAGACCAGCAGGACCAGTGGTCGCTGCTGCTCTTCCTGCACCATGCCGAGCACGGCATGAACCTGCAGGAGGCGATCGACTGCCCGGCCTTCCACAACGAGCACTTCCCGAGCTCCTTCTGGCCGCGTGGCCGGACCGAGAAGCGGCTGGTGGTCGAGGGCAGGTTCCCGGAAGAAACGGTCAAGGAACTGCGCCGCCGCGGCCACGATGTCGAGGTCGGAGAGAACTGGTCGGAAGGCCGCCTCACCGCCGCTGCCAAGGACGGCGACATGCTGCGCGCCGCCGCCAATCCGCGCGGCATGCAGGGCTACGCCGTCGGCCGCTGATCCGGATTTCCGAGCGCGCGGGCGGCGGCATGCCGCCCCGCGACATAGGCGAAGGCGATCGCCGGGCCGAGATTGATTCCCGGCGCCGGATAGACCCCGCCCATCACCGAATGCATGTCGTTGCCGCAGGCATAGAGCCCGGTGATCGGCTGCCCTTCCTTGTCGACGAGACGGGCCTCCATATCGGTGAGCAGCCCGACGGCCGACCCGATGTCTCCCGGCCAGAGACGGATCGCGTAGAAGGGCGGCGTGCGGATCGGACCGAGGGTCGGGTTCGGGCCGTGCGACGGATCCCCGTTGGCCCTCTCGTACACCGTCGAGCCCCTGCGGAACTCCAGATCGACGCCGTTTTTGGCAAAATCGTTCATCCGCGCAACCGTGCCGGCGAGACCTTGGGCATCGATCTCCAGCTTCGCCGCCAGCCCGGCCAGACATTCCGCCCGGACGAGATAGCCGTCAGCGAGAAACGGCCCCAAGCCGCGGCCTCCCGGCCGGACCATGCCGAGGCCATATTTCCGGAGCCCCTCGGAGTCGGTGATCTCGTAAGCGGGGATGGTGAGTCCGTCCTTGTTGGCCGCGTACATCGCCGCGACGAACTCGTGGTAGGACCTGCTCTCGTTCACGAAGCGCCGACCGTCGCGACCGACCGACAGAATTCCCGGCTTGGACCGGTCGAGCACGAAATGCGGAAATACCGCCATGCTGCCGTCCTTGCGTCTGCGGCGGGAGACCGGTGCCCAGAACACCGGCTGGTCGCCGGCCTCTCCGTAGCGCGCACCGAGCCTGAGCGCGATATCGTGCAAGGCCCCCGTATTGCCCGGCGCTGCCGGGCTGAATTCGGGAAGCGGTGACGGCAGCATCTCCGCCCGACGCTCCGGATGACGGGCGGACCCGCCGGAGGCGAGGATCACGCCGCCGCGCGCGCCGAGATCCCGTTTGCGTCCGTCACTTTCCACCGAGACGCTGACTCCATCCGGCGTGGCCGAGATGTCGGTCACTTCGGTTTCGGTCATCAGATCGACGCCGAGATCGAGCAGCGCTTTCAGCAACCGGCCCGTCAGTGCGTTACCCATCACGAGACGCGCGCCGCGCCCGAAGCGCAGCCGGTCCACGGCATAACCGGCGACAAGTCGCAAACCGTGCGCGAGCGATTTCAGCGACGAGGTCATCTTCAGCAGATGGCCTATATCGTCCCGGTCGACCATCATGCCTCCGAGCACGGTGAATTCCGGGATCGGAGGCCTTATCAGATAGAAAGCATTTCCAAGGCTGGCGCCGTCGAACGGCAGCGCCTCGAGTGCCCGGCCGCCGAAGACAGAGCCCTCCAGCTCATAGAGATAATCCGGGTGGAACGGGCGGGCGCGGAAGCGCATATCGGTCCGCTCCTCAAGGCAGCGGATCGCTTCGGGTCCCGCACGAAGAAAGGCATCGCGCATCGCCTTCGGAGCCCGGTTACCGACCGCGGCGTCCAGAAAGGCCGCGGCCCGCTCCGGACTGTCCTCCGCTCCGGCGATGGCTGCATGCCGGGTGTTCGGTATCCAGACCGTTCCCGCCGACAGAGCCGATGTACCGCCGACATATTCGGACCGTTCGACGAGCAGGGTCCGTGCGCCCTCGAGCGCGGCAAAAACCGCCGCCGCCATTCCGGCCGCTCCAGCTCCGAGCACGATGACGTCCCACTCGCTTTTCTCCGGCCGGGCACTTTCGGGACTGCTCATAAGTCGGATTCCTGTCGTCGGGATCGAAGGGACAAACGGGTGGCACACCCGCTCGAAATTCAAAATTAGAATCTCTTTCCACTTTTTGCCATGACCGATGTACGCTCTTCGTCCCGGAGACAGGAATGCTCTTCCGGGACCGCCCGGAGGCTCTCGAAAGGAAATCGCGGTGAGCAGCGCCCTCGAACGCGGATTGCGCATTCTCGAGCTAATGGTCGAGCATCCTGCGGGTCTCCCCGTCAGCCGGATGGCCGCGCTGCTCGGCATGCCGGTTTCCGGCGTGCACCGGCAGCTGCGCGAACTGGCGCGGCTGGGCTATGTCAGGCAGCCCCGGGATCAGGGCGATTATCTGCTGAGCGTGAAACTCTCCGCCCTCGGTCTCAGCTTTCTCGGCCGCGCCGGCGTGACCGACATCGCGCAGCCGATCCTCGACCGGCTCGCGGCGGCGAGCGGCGAGCTGATCCGGCTCTCCGTCGTCGACGGCGAGCGGCTGGTCTGGGTCGCCGTTGCGCAGGGCGCCACCACGGGCCTGCGCTACGATCCGGGACGCGAGCAGGGCGTGGTCGTCCACCTCGCCAGCACCGCCGGCGGACAGGCCTGGCTCGCCGGGATGAGCGACGCGGACGCCCTCGAACTGGTCTCACGTCAGGGCCTCCGACCGACCGAGTTCGAACCGGGCCCCGGCGCCCCGGCAACCCTCCCCGCGTTGCTGGCCGTCCTGGCCGAGGCGCGCGCCAAGGGCTACGCGCTGACCGTCAACAGCTACATGATCGGCATGGCCGCGATGGCGGTCCCGGTCCGGCACGGCAAGAGCGGCCCCATCGTCGGATGCCTCTCGATCGCCGGACCGACGGTCCGTCTCGATGCGCTGCGTGTCGCCGAACTCGCGCCGAAACTGCGCGAGGCCGCGGAAGAACTTTCGGCGGCAGCGGACGCCTCGCAGTTTTTTGGGCAGCTTCGGAAAAGCGGCGAGACCGGTCACCGGACCGGGCAGAAAGCGGTAGGTTCCCGATGACTCGCGCCTATTCTCTCGGTTACCTGACCTGTAACGGCGCCGATCCCGTCACCTCCGTCAGGATCGCCGCCGATCATGGCTATGACATGATCAGTTTCCGCCTACTGCCCGCGGGCCCCGCCGACCGGCTCTTCCCGCTGCTTCAAGACGATGGGCTCGCGCGCGAGGTCAAGGCGGCGATGCGGGATACCGGCGTAAATCTGGCGGACGCGGAGATGATCCGGCTCGCGCCGACGACCGAGATCGCCAGCTTCACGCCCTTTCTCGACCGGATCTCCGATCTCGGCGCAAAGCATGTTCTCGTCGCGGTTGACGATACGGATCACTCGCGAAGCCAGGACAACTACACCGCGCTCTGCCATCGGCTTGGCGAGTACATGCTCACCGCGGACCTCGAATTCATGCCGTGGACCGGGGTGAAGGATCTGGCGCATGCACGGCGCATGGTCGAGACGGCAAATCACCCCGCCGCCGCCGTTTTGTTCGACACCCTGCATTTCGACCGCTGCGGTGCCTCCCTGGACGAGTTCCGTGATCTGCCGGCGGGGCTCATGAACTATGTTCAGATCTGCGACGGGCCCGTGCCCTACGATCCGTCGGACGAAGAGCTGATCAGGATCGCCCGCACGGCACGGCTGATCCCCGGTGAGGGCGGCATCGATCTTGCCGCCATCGCCGCGCTCGTCCCGAAGGACATGACCGTCAGCGTCGAGGTTCCGAACCATGCCCTGGCGGCGGAAATAGGCGCCTCCGAAGTCGCGCGGCGCGCCCTCGCGGCGACCAAGAAACTGCTCGGCGACCTATGACCGGGCCAAGCAAACAATAAACCAAAGGAGCGAAACGACATGGCCCTGACCGGCGACGCCTTTCTCGCGCTCTGGCACGACATCGATCCGCCGTCCCAGACCGAATACATGGAATGGCATACCCGCGAGCACATGCCGGAACGGCTTTCGATCCCGGGCTTCCTCGTCGGCAAACGGCTGATCAACCACAGTGCCCCGCGCTACCGCTACGGCACCGTCTATTGCGGCGAAACGGTCGAGACCTTCCGCTCTCCGGCCTATCTCGAACGCCTGAACAACCCGACCCCGTGGTCGGACAAGGTCCAGCCGACCTTCCGCAATTTCCTCCGCGTCGCCTGCGACCGGATAGCCTCCTCCGGCGTCGGGGACGGCGGCGCGATGGCGACGATCCGGCTCGATTTCTCGGATGATGGCAATGCGGAAACGGTCCGCGCAGGAGCCCAGGCGCTCACCGACAGCCTGCTCAAGGTGACGGGCGCCGCCGGCGCGCATATCGGCCTCGCTCGCACCGAGGTTTCCGGCGTGAAAACCCGCGAGACCGAGATCCGCCCGAAGATGAAGGAGAAGGAGTTCGACGCGGTTGTGCTCATTGAAGGCAGCGGCCTGCCGGAACTCGAAGCATCGGTCGCGGAGTTCGAAGCCGTCATCGCCGCGAGCGGGATCGGCCTCAAGGACCCCGAGACCATCGTCTACAACCTCGCCTATCAGCTCACCGCGGCGGATATGGCCGGAACGGGAGCGGCGCAATGAAGGTTCTGATCACTGGCGGCGGCGGGTTTCTCGGCGCCTGGCTCATCAAGCGGCTGAAAAAGCGGAATGTCGACGTCCGCGTCTTCGACCTGAAGGAAGACCGCTCCATCGTCCGGGAAATCATTGGCGACGGCGCCGACGGGATCGACTGGGTGAGTGGCGACATCGCCGATACCGAAGCCGTGCGCGACACGGCGCGCGGCTGTTCGTTCGCGGTCCATCTCGCCGCCCTGCTGACGCCGGAGTGCTCGGCCGATCCGGTGCTCGGCGCCAAGGTCAACCTGATCGGTACGCTGAACGTTTTCGAGGCGGCGAAAGCCGAAGGCATGACCGGCGTGGCCTATGCCAGCAGCGCATCGGCCCTCGCCCCGGACAGTTGCACCGATCTTAGCCCGATCACCCATTACGGCGCCTACAAGCTGGCGGCTGAGGGCTGCGCCCGTGCCTACTGGATCGAATCCGGCATTCCGAGCATCGGTTTCCGCCCGGCCATCGTTTACGGCCCCGGACGGGTCACCGGCATGACCGCCGGTCCGTCGGTTGCCTGCCGCGAGGCTCTTGCGGGACGTCCCTATACGATCGGTTATTCCGGCGAGGCCGACATGATCTTCGTCGACGATGTCGCGGCGGTCTGCGAGGCGGCGGCGACCCGGCCCTTCGAGGGCGCGCATGCCATCACCCTCTCTGGCGAAAGGGCCGACGCGGGCGCGATCGTGGAGGAAATCCGCAGACACGTTCCGGACGCGAAGCTGGACTGGAGCGGCCCCACCCTTCCGATCCCGGCGGAAATGGTTCCGACCCCGGTCGAGGATCTGCTCGGAGCGCTTCCGCGCACCACGCTTTCGGAGGGGATCGCCCGGACCATCGCGCATTACCGGACCGGCCTCGAGGCCTAGCGGCGGCGGGTGAGCTTCTCCATCAGGCCGCTGTTGAGGTATTCGCGCATATAGAGCGCAAGATCTTCGCTCAGCGCGATTGCCCTCTCGCGCCCGTCGTCGAAACGGAAGGTAATGTAGAACCGGTCATCGACCAGATCGATCACGAAGGAGGTCACGCCCGGCGCCTCGGCACGCAGCTTCTCCGCCTGGCGTTCTTCCGGCTGTTTCATGAAAAACTCGAGCCAGGCCCGGGCTTCCTTATCCTGCATCGACACGCCACCTCATTCGTATTCCGGGACTATCATAGGCCGCTTTTACCCGGTGTTTGCACCGGAAATACTGTTCAGACAAACAGGATAGCTGCTAGTGGAGTGGACCGAGACGGTCCCTTGAGCGAACGGAGCCTGCGCCCGTGAAGAAACTGATCATCTTCGTGACCCTGCCGCTGATGCTGATCGTCGGCGCCGGAATGGGCGCCGTGATGTTCGGGCTGATTCCGGGCTTCGATCCGCTTGGCGCCAAGCGCAAGCACATGATGGGCGGCGGGGAGACAACACCGAAGGAAGAGCAGTATCTGAAGGAGGCCCCTCCGCCCTATGCGGCGGCGGATCCGAACGCGGTGGTCTTCCAGCTCGAGGAATTCGTCATCAACCTGCAGACCGAGCGGCGCTATCCGGTCTTCATGCTGCTCAGCCTCGCGCTTGAGCTGAAGGACCCCAACGCCCAGGCACGGGTGGCCGGGCTGGAACCGCGCATCCGCGATGCGGTGATCATCTATGCGAGCAGCCTGACCCAGGAAGACCTGAACGGCTTCGACGGCATCAACAGGATCCGAGACGGGGTCTGGGTCCGGCTCAGAGACATCATCCCGAAGGACGACCTGCTGAATGTTCAGGTCATGAAGATGACGATCAAGTAGAGGCGGACTTCTCGAGACGCGTGGTCTCGCTCTCGATCACCTGTTCCAGCCGGCTCATGAAGCTCTTGCGGTCGAGCCCCGGCGGAATTGGCTCCAGCACCCGGACATCGACGGTGCCAGGATACTTCATGAAGCTCTCCCGCGCCCAGAACTGGCCGGAATTGAGCGCGATTGGAACGGTCGGCAGGTCAAGCGCGCGATAGAGCGCATAGACGCCCGGATGATAGGCCTGCTCCACGCCCGGCGCGACACGGGTGCCCTGCGGGAAGATCACCACCGGCCGCCCCTCGGCAACCCGCTCCTCCGCCGCCTTCACCATCATCTTCAGCGCGCCCGCCCCGGCCGACCGGTCGACCGGGACCATGCCGACCTTGCGGAAATACCAGCCGACCACCGGAAGCTTCAGCAGTTCCTGCTTCAGCACGATGGCGGGATCGCGGCAGATGAGCTGCAGCGCGATCGTCTCCCAGGCTGACTGATGCTTGCAGGCGATCAGGCAGGGCCCGTCGGGAAGATGCTCCCGTCCCTCGATCCGCCAGCGCAGCCCCACAATTACCGCGAGCACGGCCAGCACCCCGCGGCACCAGGTATCGCGGACCCAGCAGACCCAGCTCCGCGGTCCGAGAAAGACCGGAAGCGCCAACAAGCCGATGACGGGGGTGAAGATGTAGAAGAGGACGTTGAAGAGCGTCGCCCTGAAAGCGGTCATTTTTGATTCCACAAGCTTTGCCTCACCCTTTACTGAAGTTTGGCCGGCCTGTCACGCCGCCCCTTCCCGAGCTGCGAGTACGAGCCATGACCACAGAACGCCCGGAGAACCAAGGAGAGCCCGACTGGTTTCCGCGCCTGCTCGACGCGCTGGAGCGCTGTGCCCGGGCCGGAAAGGTCACCACCTATGCCGAGCTCGCGGGCGAGGCCGGCATTCCGGGCCCGCATGCCATTCACAAACTGACGGAGGCACTGGAGCGGACCGTCAGTCGCGATCATGCCGAGGGACGGCCGCTCAGGGCCGCCGCCGCGGTCTCGAAATCCCGGGGCGGGCTGCCGGGTCCGGGCTTCTTCCAGCACTGCACGGCACTCGGGCTCTATTTCGGACCCGACCGGGGGCCGCAGGCGGAAACCTTTCATCGCCTCGAACTGGATCGCCTGTTTGTGAAGTACCGAGACGCGGGCGGGGATGTATAGACGCACCCGCATCGCTAAAGTAAATCCCTAGAAATTACGGTAAGATACCCGCACCCGATCATTGTTTGGACGCGCCCATGCCGCTCACCAGATCCATCGGCGCCGCCATGCTGGCCGCCGCACTTTCGGCCACGGCCGGCATCGCCGTCGCGCTTGCCGCCGACCCGGCCGCCACGATCAGCCAGAAGGGGCGCCATTTCACGCCTGGCGAGGTCTCGGTGAAGAAAGGCGACACGGTCCGCTTCGTGAACGACGACTTCTACGGCCACAATGTCTATTCCGAGACCGACGGCGCGAGCTTCGACATCGGCCTGCAGGCCCCCGGCGAGGAGCGCGACGTGGTGCTGGAAAAGCTCGGTATCGTCGATGTGCGCTGCCGCATTCATCCGCGCATGCGGTTGAAGATCACCGTCGAAGAGTAATTCGCGTCCGATGTCCATCCGCCTGAAACTGATCGGCGCGTTCCTGATGGCCGTTCTGGTTGCCGGCGCTCTGGCGGGTACGAGTCTTTTCGCCGCATGGTCGCTCGGAGACATAGCGAAAGCAATGTATGACCGGCCGTTCCAGGCAATCAATTTCGCCCGGGCTGCGCAATCAGATTTTCTTATTCTCGAACTTGAAGAGCGATTGTCGGTTGGCGCCAGCGAAGAAAACCTCCAGCGATTGCGGGAAGATTTCTTTCTCGATCTGGATGTCGCCCTGGAGCGGCGCATGTCGGAGCGAACCAAGGTGCTCGCGGCCAAGATCGAAAGCGAGTTCAATGATTGGTGGAAGACCGCGAGGGTGGCCCGCACCGACCCCCGAAAAGTCGAGGACCGGGACCACATTGCGGAGCGGGTCAAGACCGATCTCGACATCCTGGTGCAGGTCGCCGCCGAGGACGGCTACCGCTTCTGGCTCGCCGCCGAGGAACAGGTGGAGGACACCAAGCGCTTCACCACCTGGATCCTCGCCGGCGTGCTCGTCGTCTCGGTGCTGGTCGCGATCCTGCTCGCCCGCGATATCATCCGCCCGCTGAACCGGCTGGCCCGCCGCACCGTCGAGCTCGCCGCGGGTGACCGTTCGATCGAGGTCCGGCAGAACGATCTCGAGCGCGGCGACGAGATCGGCGGCATGGCCCGCTCGCTCATCGTCTTCCGCGACGTCATGAACGAGGTCCGCGAAGCGCGCGACAGCGCCGAGGCGGCGGCCCAGGCGAAGGCCGACTTCCTCGCCATGATGAGCCACGAGATCCGCACCCCGATGAACGGCGTGATCGGCATGACCCGCCTGCTCCTGCGCAAGCCGCTCGGCCCCGAGGAACGGCATTTCGCAGAGACCGTGCTGGAGAGCGCCGAGGGGCTGATGCACCTGCTGAACGGCATCCTCGATTTCTCCAAGCTCGAGGCAGGCAAGCTCGATCTCGAGGTGCTCGATTTCGATCTCCGGCGCCTGATCGACGGCTCGCTCGCGCTGATGCAGGGCCGGGCCGAGGAAAAAGGCCTCTCCTTCCGCGCGGATGTGGACCCGGAATGTCCGTCGCACCTGAAGGGCGACAGCGCGCGTCTCCGCCAGATCCTGCTGAACCTCGTCGGCAATGCGCTGAAATTCACCGAGAGCGGCTCCGTCACCGTCTCGGTCTCGCCGACCGGAATGCCGGATACCTACCGCTTTGCCGTCCGCGATACCGGCATCGGCATACCGGAGGACAAGATCTCCCGGCTTTTCCAGGAGTTCAGCCAGGCCGACAGCTCGACCGCGCGGCAATATGGCGGCACCGGGCTCGGCCTCGCGATCTGCAAGCAGCTGGTCGAGCTGATGGGCGGCCGGATCGGCGTCGACAGCGTGGCGGGCGAAGGCAGCACCTTCTGGTTCGAGCTGCCGCTCGCCGAAGGCCGGGCGAAGGACGCCGCGTCCGGGGCGATCACAGCCAGCCTGCCGCCGCTCTCGCTGCTGGTTGCCGAGGACAACATGGTGAACCAGCAGGTCGCCCGCGGTCTGCTGGAGGCGGAAGGACACAGCGTCCACATGGTCAATGACGGCGCCGCAGCGCTCGCCGCGCTCGAGGACAATCCGGCCGGCACCTACGACGCCATCCTGATGGACATGAACATGCCGGGCATGGACGGGCTCGAGGCGACGCGCCGGATCCGGGCACTGCTGCCACCACGCTCCGACATCCCGATCCTCGCCGCCACCGCTGCCGCGACGGCGGACGAGGTTGCCCGCTGCATGGAGGCCGGCATGGACGGCTATGTCGCCAAGCCGATCCATCCGGGGCTGCTGTTCGGCGCGCTCGCCCGCGTGCTCGGCCCGGTCATTCCGGCCCTCGAGGGAGACGAGGACGATCTCTTCCCCGATTTCGAGGACGAGGACGAGGACGCTCCCGCCTCGCCGGTCGCCGAGAAACTGATGCAGGACGGCCCGGCGCTTGAGCCGGAAATCCTGGAGACCTACCGCGCCCAGCTCGGCGACGAATTCGCGGCCGAGATGGTGAGCGACTTCCTCGCCGGGCTCGACGCGCATCGCGAGGCGATCGCCGCCCATCTCGCGGCGGAGGATCCGGCGGCTCTCGGCGAGGCGGCGCACACGCTCAAGAGCGCCGCCGCCTCCGTTGGACTGCGCCGGGTCTATCGCGATGCGGTTTCAGTTGAAAGTGCCGCCGGAACGCAGCATTTAGAGGACTGCGCGGCCGCGGCCGAGAACCTGCTCGCCGCCCTTGAGGAAAGCCGCAGCCTTTTGGAGAGCCGGGCCGCTCAATGAACAGCCAGACCAATCCCCTTGCCGCCATCCGCCCCAACTTCGCGGAGTTCCAGGTGATCGTCGCCGAGGACGAGCCGATGGCTGCCAAGCTCGCCCAGGGCGCGCTGAAGGTCATGGGCTTCAAGCGGATCTTCCACGCCCCCGACGGGCTGAAGGCGCTGAAGCTCCTGCGGGAGCTGGACGGCGACGTGCAGCTCATCGTCTCCGACTGGAACATGCCCGAGATCAACGGGCTGGAGTTCCTGAAGGCGGTCCGCAAGATCTTCCCGAAGATGAAGTTCATCATGCTGACCGGCAACGCCAACAAGGAATTCGTCATCGCCGCACGCAAGGCCGGCGTCGACGCCTATATCGCCAAGCCCTTCACCCCGGACCAGATGAAGGCCAAGGTCGAGGCGATCTTCAGGCTCTGAAGCCCTCCCGGTCCGGATAACCGATCCGCACCGTCCTTTCCCGCGTAGAGACTGACAAGCGCCGGTACCGCCGGCTCCGGTTGGGCGCGCGTTGAAATAAAAAGACGGACTCTCTCCGATGACTTTTTCCAGAACATTCGCCGCCGCGGCGCTCGCCGCCGGCATCGCATGGACCGCGCCCGCCGCCGCGCTCGACCTGATCGGCCTGACCGCGCGCAACCAGCTCGTGCTGACGACCGACAGCGCGCCGGGCAAGAGCCGCGTCGTCGGCATCACCGGCGTCGACACCAAGGTGCTCGGCATCGACATCCGCCCGGCCGACCTCGCGCTCTACGCCGTGACCGCCTCCGGCACGATCTACACCATCGATCCCGCGACCGGCGCCGCCACGATGAAAGCAAAGATCTCCGAGCGTCTGGAAGCGGTCGACAATCTGGTCGTCGATTTCAACCCGCAGGCCGACAGGCTCAGGGTCATGGCCTCGAACGGACAGAACCTCCGGGTCAATGTCGATACCGGCGCCACATTGGTCGACGGCCGGCTTGCCTATGCCGCGGGCGACCGCAACGCGGGCAAGACGGCCGGCGTCCTCGCGGGCGCCTATATCAATGCCTACAAGGGCACGAAATACACCCAGCTCTTCGACATCGACAGCCTGAACGCCACCTACGCCGTGCAGGACCCGCCGAACGACGGCGTGCTGAAATCCGTCGGCCCGACCGGGCGCGCCCCCGGCACGGCGGTCGAGGCGATCGACATCCACACAGACCCGAAGGACGAGTACCACGGCTTCGCCGTGAGCGGACGCGATCTCTACCGACTCGATGTCGCCCGCGGGACGTTGACGCGGGTCGGCCGCATCGCTTCCGGCGGCGGCGCGGTGATCGATATTGCCACTCCCGTGGTCAACAGGTGACCGCCATGCATGCAACCGCATTCCGGCGCCGTATCGCCGCCACCCTCGCGCTCGCCGCCGCGGGGGCCTGGGCGACGGTCGGCGGCCTCTATGCCGCGACCCCGACGGTGATCGAGCAGGCGGGCATCGAGTTCCTGCCGAAGGCGGTCACGATCAAGGCCGGCGAGCAGGTGGTGTTCCTGAATTCCGACGTCTTCGGCCACAATGTCTATTCCGATACCGAGGACGGGACCTTCGATATCGGCCTGCAGAACTCCCGCAGCGAGGTCGCCGTGACCTTCGACAACCCGGGCCGCTTCACCCTGCGCTGCCGCATCCATCCGAAGATGCGGGCGGTCGTGACCGTCACCGACTGATCCCTCCCCTCAGCCCGTTCCGCCATGCGGAGCGGGCGATTTTCAAGCGCGCGCGAAGCGGTCATACTCTCCCCGATCACTAGCAGGGAGGACCGGACCCGTGAGCCATATCCAGACAGAACATCTCTTCGACATCGCGCTTTCGGTGGAAGCCTCGCTGCAGCTCCTCGGCCACACGCCCTATGGCGAGCGCAAGATCGCGCGGGTGACCGGCGGGACGTTCGAGGGTCCGGGGCTCAAGGGCACGGTGCGCGGCGGCGGCGGCGACTGGATCCTGGTCCGCGCCGACGGCGTGACCCAGCTCGACGTCCGCCTGGTGCTGGAAACTGACGACGGCGCGCTGATCTACATGACCTACAAGGGCCTCCGCCACGGCCCGGAAGAGGTGATGGCGCGGCTCAATTCGGGCCAGCCGGTGGACCGGAACGACTATTACTTCCGGATTACGCCGGGCTTCGAGACCAGCGCGGACAAGTATCTCTGGCTGAACAAGGCGGTCTGCGTCGGGACCGGGGACCGGACGCCGGGCGGGCCGGTTTATAATGTGTATCGGGTGTTGTGAGGGAGCTTCTGTATGGAATCAATCAGCAGCGTTTCTCAATTTCTCGAAAAATTGTTTCGCTCTCATGAAAACGCGGAGAATCTAGTTGTATATCGAGGGCATGAGGACTATCGATACCAACTTACACCTACCGCACTTAGAAACAATATTGATTATAAAAACGAAAATAATTTTATAAGAGAAATAATATCCGCACACCCAAATGAATTTACAGAAGATATTGGCGCGCTAGAATTATTGTCTAGAATGCAACATTACTCAATTCCAACGCGATTACTTGATGTAACATTTAACCCATTAATAGCACTATATTTTGCATGCAAGAATCTTGGAGAAAAAAACAACTCTGAAAACGACTCTACGCATGATGGATCCGTCGTCAAAATTGAAGTAAATAATGAAATAATAAAATACTTTGATAGCGACACAGTTAGCATTCTTGCTAATTTTGCAAAACTTGATATATTGTCAAAAAAACAAATTGATCAAAAATTACTCAGCGCAAGTCAAATAAAGAAATATGATTTTAACAACCTCAAACCAACCAAGAGGCTAATTCATTATATTAGACAAGAAAAACATGGATTTGAAGGCGATATAAATCCATACGATCTAGAAAAAATAATTTTAATCAAACCAAAACAAAACAATAAAAGAATAATAGCGCAGCAAGGCGCCTTTTTTATTTTTGGACTTTTAAATGAAATAGACTACAGATCGAATTTAATTGACGATTACATGAAAGCAGAAAAAATTATAATTAATAAAGAATACAAAAACGAAATAATTGAAGATTTAAAAAAACTTTCTATCAATGAAATGTCTCTTTTTCCTGATATTGAGCGCGCAGCAAGATACCTCAAGGAAAAATCAAGCCTTGCGGCATTCCAGAAAAAACAAGCGCCGAGACATAGGCGAAGCCGACGAAACACATCAGAACATTCATAAAGATAGATTAGGAAATTACGGGATACACCGCTTTTTTGGAATTAAGGGGACACTCCCCTTAATTCTTCTCTCGGGAGTTAAGGGGACAGAATTAAGGGGACACTCACCTTAATTCTTCTCTCGCTTTCAGGTCCTTGACGGCCTCGGCATGAAACCGGAAGCCCATGCCTCAGGCGCTGCGGGAGGCGCGCTTTTCCCGGAGCGCGGCGAAAGCGCTCTCGCCATCGACCGGGGCGCTTTGGTCGGACAGGCGGCGCGCGAGTTGATCCTTGATATCGGCGCGGCGGGCTTCGAGCGCGATGGCGTCGGAGAGCAGGTCCGACGGCGCACGCCCGGTCGCGGCGCTCCGTTTCGCCAGCACGGCGGCGGTTTCGTCGGTGATTTCGATCATCTTGCTCATGATGCGCATCATAGCATCGTTGGGGCCGAGGGGACACAGCGCCCGGATCTTCAAGCTCGGCGTCATCCCGGACCGCGATCCGGGATCCATCGCGCCGCCGTCACTGCTCTTTGATCCCCTAGGTCCCGGCCTGCGCCGGGATGACGGACGCGGGGTGATCGAGGGGAAAGGGCTGGTTCTTCGGCCCAGTGCACCAATCACGAAAAACCCGCCTGACGCATCAGGCGGGCTCTCCGAACCTCAAAGCTCCATCGGAGCCTACATATCCCCTTCGACCACCGTCAGCCCCAGCGTGTGCCAGGCCTGCATGCCGCCGCGGTAATAGAGGATCTTCTCTGCCGGATAGCCTTCCCGGAGCATCGCCTTGATCGCCATCGGGGACTGGCCGCACCAGGGGCCGTTGCAGAACAGCAGGACCGTCTCCGCGTTCTCGCAGTTCCATTTCCCGTCCGCGTTCTTCACACAGCCGATCTCGTCCAGGCGGTCGGCCATCTGGGTGTAGGGCATGTTGATCGCGCCGGGGATCGTACCGTCGACATGCCATTCGACGGTGCGGCCGTCGATCAGCTTGCCGCCGGTCTTGGCGAATTCGAGCAGCTCGACCTCGCCCACCGTCGTCACGCCCGGGGCGACCTGCATGGGCTGGATGCAGAACGGCGGACATTTGCGCGAGGTCTTCGCATAGGCAGGATCGATCGTCGCCTCCGGGTCCTGGTTGCGCATGACCTCCACAGGGCCGTCCTTCGTCGGCACCGTGACGCTCGGCGTCTGGGCGTTGATCTTCACTTCCAGCTCGGCGGCGAGCAGCTGCTGGGGCGCCGCGGCCAGCAAGGCGAACAGCGCGGCTAGAAACATGACTCTCATTCTCGGTCCTCCCGTCTTTTTTCTTTGCTACGAGCGAAGGAACGCTTCGTCGGGCCATATTACATTCATGTATTCGAATGTGTTTAGCGCCATAAAGGCAGCTATGCGTACCTGTGCCCGCATTACTCGTCCGGCCACAGCCGGAGAACGAGGGAGGCGCACCGGATCCCGCGCCCCGGATCACTGGCGCGACACCCCTCCCCCGCGCGTTCCGCTGAGCGCCGGGTATTCCCCGCCACCCGCCGCCCCGCCTTTTCGCAGGGCCTCGAGCCGGCCCCGCATGGCCTCGATCTCGGCCTGCTGCGAGGCGATGATTTCCTGCGCCAGCGTGCGGGTCAGGGGATCGCTGCCGTAGATCAGTGCGAGCCGGGCCATGTCGATGGCGCCCTGATGGTGCGGGATCATCATGGCGAGGAAATCGATATCCCGGTTGCCACTGTAGCCGGGGGCGTGCATCTCCCGCATCATCCGCTCCATGTCGCGGGCCATCTCCCGCTCGAAGGGCGGCGCATCGGGCCCGGGCATCGGCATGGCATGCGCCGCGGTACCGTCATGGCCGTGCCCGCCGTGAGCATGCGGCGGCCGGGCGGCCGGTACTTGCCCGTCGGCGGCCCCATACATAGCGGGCTCCGTGGCATGACCCGGTCGCGGGACCAGCATTCCCGAGACCAGCAGGAAGGCGGCAAGAAAAACCGCAAGGACGGCGGCGACGCGCCAGAGACGGCGGGGCGCCCGGGGAAGCGGCCTCAGCCGCTCCCCGTTCCGGAAGACTGTCATTGCATTTACCCCGAATGCATCGGCGAACCCGGCCGGAAATAGACCAGGTTGATGCTCTTCTTGTTGCGCAGCTTGCCCGACGGCAGGTCGAGATGACCGAGTGGGATCTGGGCGACGAAGCGGGGCGCGAAGGGATCGCTCACATCGAAGGCGGAGCAGACGGTCTGCCCCGCGTGTGGTGTGCCCGGCAGCTCGTCCTGCTCGTGCGCGACATAGAGCAGCGTATGGTCCGGATTGGTCCAGAGCCCGTGCGACTCCCGGCCATGGCTGAAGAAATGGCCGGCCACGGACCGGCGTCCCGCCGGCGCGCTCCGGTCGATGATGGCGATGCGGCTGGAGGCGACACCGCCCGGACCGTCATCGTCGATCCGCCCGAGGCTGGCGTAGATCACCTTGCCTTTGGCGTTTTCAACGAACTCCACGTGGTTCGGCCGCGCTTTCTCGCCAAGCGGCACATGGTCGAGCAGCGCGTGACCGTTCTCGAAACCGCGCGCCGAGAGCCCGTCGCCGATCTTGTGCGAGAACCACATCTCCTGCCCGTCCGGCGACACTTTCTGGAACGGCGTGAAACCGAACGGATCCTGCTCCCGGATATCGAGCAATGCACGGCTCTTCGGATTGCTGAAGCCGTCGGCGCCGATCCCGGTATCGAAGACCTCGATCATCGGGACCTTCTGGGAGATCACGAAGGCGATGCTCCCGTCCTTCGAGAACCAGACCTGGGCCGGACCGAGGATGGTCGGCACGTAGCCGCGCACGGCGCGGACGTTCTCGCCGGCGGATTCCCGTCTGGCGAGTTCGGTATCGACAATCGCGATCCGGCTCTCGCCGCGCAGCGCCACCCAGATCTCCTTGCCGTTGCGGCTCCAGGTCGGCTCGTGCGGCTCGCGCCCGACCAGCACTCCGCTGGTCAGCCGGGTCGCCAGCGTGGTCTCTCCGGCCTGCGGATTGGGCCCGTTGCCGATCGCCGCCATTGCCTTCACGTCGATAAGGTAGATGTTGCTGGTCCCGCGTCCGGTGACCGCGGCCATGGTCTGGTCCGGCGAAGGGGCGCCGCCATGGATATTGATCGCGCCGTGATAGAGCGGCTTGGTGACCATCGCGGCATGGGTCGGGATCGTCCCCCCGGTCGCGAAGCGGAAGGGCGGACGCGGATCCTCGTCGAAGCTGGTGAGGTTGACCGTCCCGGCGACCGCGTTGCGGGCCGGGTCGATCACGGTCAACGTGTTGGAATCCTCGTTGCAGACGAGGACCCGGTCCTCTCGCGCCACCGCTTCGGTCCCGGCCGCGAATACGCGCCCGGGTGCGCCGGCCGCACCGATCACGGCACCTGCCGCGGCTCCGGCGAGGACATCCCTTCGTGAAATTCCCATCAGCTCTCATC
The DNA here is from genome assembly GCF_014904705.1 of Nisaea sediminum. NCBI lineage: Bacteria > Pseudomonadati > Pseudomonadota > Alphaproteobacteria > Rhodospirillales > Thalassobaculaceae > Nisaea > Nisaea sediminum. Next base: position 112,276 of record NZ_JACZCQ010000008.1, on the reverse strand, counting down.
TCCGTATCATGCTTGGTTTGCCCCCTTCCCTCATCGGAAGAGGCACAGCACTTACGAAAGACGGAGCTGAATATTCCCGGGCTCCGGCGACACTCACGCCGAAGTTACCGCGGCTTCACCGCCTCCGCGAGCATGGTCATGCCCGGGATCATCGGCTCGACCTTCACATGCGTGAAACCGGTCGCCTCCAGTTCCTCCTGCAGCCACGCGTCGTCGAGCGACCGTGCCTCCGGCGTGAAGGCGGTGTGCTGGAGCTGCCAGAGCGCCGCGAGCTTCGGGCCGGTGCGGTCGGCGGTGACGATGAAATCGTGGATCAGCAGGCGACCGCCGGGGACCAGCTTGTTCCAGGCGCCCTTCAGCAGGTTCTCATGCTCGTCGCCGGGCACGCCGGAGAAGAGATAGGACATCAGGATCGCGTCCTGCCCCTCCGGCCAGTCGGTGCGGAGCGCATTACCGCGGATGTACTTGATGCGGTCGGTGAGCCCGGCCTTCTCGATATACTGCTCGCCGAGATCGGCGACGTTGGGAAAGTCGACGATGGTGGCCGTCAGGTCCGGAAAGGCCTTGCAGAGCGTGATGGCGAAGGCACCGGTGCCGCCGCCGACATCGAGCAGCTTCTTAGCCTGCGAGAGATCGATCTGCTTTGCGAGCCCGCGCGCCGGACCGAGGGAGCCCGCATGCTGGCTCCTCGAATAGAGCTTCGCCTGCTCCGGATCGGAAAACCACTGGGCGTAGGAGCTGGTCGCGTCGTCGGGCAGGTTGTTGGCGATCGCGTCCTCGATCTGGTCGAGCAGCCCGTACATCTGCCGGTCGACCTGAAGGCGGAGATAGTCGCCGAAATCGTACTTCGCCCCCTTCACCAGGAACGCCTCTGCCGCCGGCGAATTGGCGAAACGGCCGTCCTCTGAGGAGACGACATCGAGCGCGGCGAGCGCTGTCAGCAGGGTCTGGACCCGGTCCGGGTGGAGTCCGGTCGCCTCGCCGATCTCCTCGACGGAGAGCGGGCCGTCCTTCAGGGCGGTGAAAATGCCATGATGCAGCGCAGCGAAAAGCGCCTTCGACCCCATAAATCCGAAGGCGATGTCGGATATCTCTTCCGCTTTGGTGAGCAGCGTCATGGTCCAAACCTCTCCTGTTTATCGTTTTATCGACATAACTTATCCGATAACGACAAAAGAGGCAAAACGGCTGGGGTTTTCCAAGGCGGGACATGGGCTTAGGGGTCGTGGCAGCGCGCAATTCTTGCTGCAGCGCAAACATCTTCGCGCGGCCGGCCCACAGACGCGACGCATCGCTTGACCTGCACGCCCATCGGTTGAACCATGATGCAATCCGATGGCGAAAGGAGGCCGCGATGGCACTCTACAAGGACGATCGGTATCTCGTGAAAACCGACGAAGACGCGTTCGACTTCCTGCACCGGCCGGCGGACACGGCGCCTTTTTCCGGGATCTACCGCTGCGAAGGCTGCCGCAGGGAGGTGGCCTCGAACGAGGGCGACCCGCTGCCGCCGCAGAACCACCACCAGCACGACGAGGCGCTCGGCGACATACTCTGGCGGCTCGTCGTCTACGCGGATCACGATCCGAAATAGCGGAAAGAGAGGCCCTCTCCCCTTGCGAGGAGAGGGCGGACAGGTGAGCCGGCGTGCCTAGTCGCGGATGCTCGTGAGGAACTGGCGGATCTCTTCCTTCAGGCGATCCGCATCGCCTGTCAGACGCCGGGTCTCGTCGCGGATCTTCGAGGCGGCGTCGCCGGTCTGGTGGACCGACTGCGAGACCTCGGAGATGGTCGAGGAGACCCGGGCGGTGCCGGCGGAGGCTTCCTCGACATTGCGGGCGATCTCCTGCGTCGCGGCGCTCTGTTGCTCCACCGCCGCGGCGATCGCGCTGGCGATCTGGTCGACCTGCTCGATGGTCTGGGTGATCGCCGCGATCGCGTCGGCGGACTCGCTGGTCGAGGACTGGATGCCCTGGATCTGCGCGGAGATCTCCTCCGTCGCCTTCGCGGTCTGGTTGGCGAGGTTCTTCACCTCGGAGGCGACGACGGCGAAGCCCTTGCCGGCCTCGCCCGCCCGGGCGGCCTCGATGGTCGCGTTCAGCGCCAGAAGGTTGGTCTGCTCCGCGATTTCGGTGATCAGGCCGACGACCTCGCCGATCTTCTGCGCCGCCTCGGCGAGGCCCTGGACCTTGCCGTTGGTGTCGGCCGCCTGCCGGACAGCGCCGGAGGCGACATCGGAGGCCTGCGAGACCTGACGGCCGATCTCCGAGATCGAGGCGGTCAGCTCCTCGGTCGCGGACGCCACCGTCTGGATATTGCGGGCGGCGCTGTCGCTGTCCGACACCACCACGGACGACTTGGCTTTCGCGTCGTCGGCGGAAGCCGCCATGCCGTCCGCCGAGCCGCTGAAGGCGCGGAGCGCGTCCGCAACCTGCTCGACCGTGCGTGCGACCGTGCCTTCGAACTCGTCGGCGGTGCGGATGCGCATCTGCCTGCGGTCATCGCTCGCCTTTTCAAGCGCATCCGCGCTCTCCTGCGCGATGCGGCGGCGTTCGAGGGTCGCGGCCTTGAAGGTCTCGACGGCCTTGGCGAGATCGCCCACATCGTCGCGGCGCTCGAGATAAGGCACGTCCCGGTCCATCTCGTTGGCCGAGAAGCGCTGGATGATCTCGCGGAGCACTGGGAACGGCTTCATGATGGCGCCGATGACGACGAAGGCGAGGCCGGCGGTCACCAGCGCGACGACGACCATCAGGGTCAGCAGGCTGATGGTCAGCTCCTGCTCGATCGCTGCGATCGCCTGCTTGCCGACGCCGACATAGAGGATGCCGATCACCTTCGATGTCTCGGTCGTGGAGAAGATCGGCTGGTAAAGGGTGAAATAATCCTTGCCGAGAATGGTGGCGACGCCGCGATAGGTCTCGCCCTTGGTGACGATGGGGAAGACGCGCCCCGTCTTGCCAAGCGGGGTGCCGATCGCGCGGCTGCCGTCATCCTTCTTGATGTTCGTGGTCCGGCGCCAGAAGTCCCCGCTTTCCTCGTCCCAGGCGAAGATCGTCGCCGTCTCGCCGGTCGCGAGGCCGACAGTGTCGATCGCGTCATGGGTCTCGAAGGCCGGAATGGAGCCTTCCCAGGAAAGCGAGAGCCCGTCCGCTTTCCGCGCGACCTTCAGCTGCCCATAGGTCTTTTCCAGCAGCAGCGCGGCCGTGTTCAGGTTCTGACCCTGCGCGCGGGCAGCCTGTTCCTGGACATAGGAGCTGATGAGGAAGATCGAGGAAAACGCCGTCGCCAGCATCGCGACGATGACAAGAAGAATGGTGACCGCGGTCACCTTGCTACGCACACTCAAGCCGGACAGCATTGCAAACCCTCTCCACCGGACAAAGACTCCCCCGTCACGCGGGGGTTGCGCGCAGCATAAAATCTTTAAGGTAAATTTTATCTTACCAAGCGGCGAACGGCCGCCGGCGCCCCCTATTCGCGCGTACGCATATAGAGATCGCCGCCGGCGCGGTATTTCTCCGCCATCGCCGCCATGCCTTCCTTCTGCGCCTCGCCCCGGATCTCGTGGCTGATCCGCATGGAGCAGAATTTCGGCCCGCACATGGAGCAGAAATGCGCAAGCTTGTGCGCCTCCTTGGGCAGGGTCTGGTCATGGAAGCCGCGCGCCGTCTCCGGGTCGAGCGAGAGGTTGAACTGGTCCTCCCAGCGGAATTCGAAACGGGCACGGCTGAGCGCATCGTCCCGCCTCCTCGCCGCCGGATGGCCCTTGGCGAGGTCAGCCGCATGTGCGGCGATCTTGTAGGTGATGACGCCGGTCTTCACGTCGTCCCGGTCGGGCAGGCCGAGATGCTCCTTCGGCGTCACGTAGCAGAGCATTGCCGTGCCGAACCAGCCGATCATCGCCGCGCCGATGCCGGAGGTGATGTGGTCGTAGCCGGGCGCGATGTCGGTCGTGAGCGGGCCGAGGGTGTAGAACGGCGCCTCGCCGCAGACCGCGAGCTGCTTGGTCATGTTCTCCCGGATCTTGTGCATCGGGACATGGCCCGGGCCCTCGATCATCACCTGGCAATCCTTCGCCCAGGCGATCTTGGTCAGCTCTCCGAGGGTCTCCAGCTCGGCGAACTGGGCGGCGTCGTTGGCGTCCGCGATCGAGCCGGGGCGCAGCCCGTCGCCGAGGGAAAAGGAGACGTCATAGGCGCGGCAGATGTCGCAGATCTCCTCGAAATGCTCGTAGAGGAAGCTCTCGCGGTGATGATGCAGACACCATTTCGCCATGATCGAGCCACCGCGGCTGACGATGCCGGTGACCCGATCGACGGTGAGCGGCACGTGATGCAGGCGCAGGCCCGCATGGATGGTGAAATAGTCGACGCCCTGCTCCGCCTGCTCGATCAGCGTGTCTCGGTAGAGCTCCCAGGTCAGCTCCTCGGCGATGCCGCCGGCCTTCTCCAGAGCCTGGTAGAGCGGGACGGTGCCGATCGGGACGGCGGAGTTCCGGATGATCCAGTCGCGGATATTGTGGATGTTCCGCCCGGTCGAGAGGTCCATCACCGTGTCGGCGCCCCAGCGCGTCGCCCAGACCATCTTCTCGACCTCCTCCTCCATGGAGGAGGTGACGGCGGAATTGCCGATATTGGCGTTGATCTTCACCAGAAAATTGCGGCCGATCGCCATCGGTTCGCTCTCCGGGTGGTTGATGTTGGCGGGGATGATCGCCCGCCCGCGCGCCACCTCGTCGCGCACGAACTCGGGCGTGACGAAATCCGGGATTTCGGCGCCGAAGCTTTCTCTGTCGCGCTCCAAGGCTTCCTTGGCTGCGGCACGGCCAAGATTCTCCCGGATGGCGACGAACTCCATTTCCGGCGTGACGATCCCCGCGCGGGCATAGGCGATCTGGGTCACCGCCCGGTCGCCTGTCGCCCGGCGCGGTTCATGGCGCACCGGGAATTCCGGCGTCAGCCGCGCACCCTCGGCGAAACCGTTATCCATCGCCTGCACGCGCCGCCCCGCGTAGCACTCAGTATCGCCGCGCGCCGCGACCCAGTCTTCGCGGAGCCGGGGGAGGCCTTTCGAGATATCGATCTCTGCCGCGGGATCGCTGTAGGGACCCGAGGCGTCATAGACGATCACCGGCCGCTCGCCGGCGCTCGGGTGCAGAGCGATCTCGCGCATCGGCACGCGGATCTCCGGGTGGAGCGTGCCGGGCACGTGGATCTTGCGGGACGCGGGCAGCGCACCGGTGGTCACTTTCGGGTGGATGGCATTCATCGGCTCGGAGCCTCCTCAGCTCGCGTGGGCGTTGGAGACCCAGTTCGCGGAGTGAGGGGCTATGGCTTCGGGTGTTTCGAGGGGCTGTCCCTGTCCGCCTGCACTCGTTCAGAAGTGCTCCGAAGCGCGCACCGTCCCTACGCCAGTATGAACTGGATCAGGTTCGTCGGGTCACTGCGCTGCTCGGGAGAGCCAGCAATATCTCAGCCCCTTGTCGGGACCCCCCGGGTGATGAGGCGATGATGGGAGGCGAAGGGACGGCTTGTCAATGCGCGGCTAGTCGTCCGGCGCCACGGGCCAGGTCGCGAAGCCGTACAGTTCTTCCGGATTGCGCAGCAGGATGCGCGTGCGCACGCCCTTCGAGGGCGCCCATTCGGCCAGCAATTCGAGCATCGTCCGATCGGAGGCATCCTGGCCGTCCTCATCACCGCCGGCTTCGTGCTCCCGATCAAGATGCGGCCAGCCGCTGCCCCAGAGCATCCGTTCCGGCGCCCAGTCGGCGAGGGCCCGGGCCAGCGCCCGGACCTCCGCATCCGCCGCCACCCCGATCTTCGAGATTGCATACGGGCGTGCGAGCTTGACCCAGACACGGCCCCGGTCGATCAGGCGGCGGAGCGCCCGGAATCCGGGCTGGGTCAGGCTGCGGGAAAATCGGAAACCTCCACAGTCGGAGAGGATCGTCTGGCCCGGCCAGTCGCGCATCATCTGTTCCAGGTCGTGCAGGTCGGAACCGTCGAGGGAGATCTCGCGGTTCCAGCCGGTCAGGTCGTGGGTGTGGCGGACGTGGCGGTCAAGTTCGTCCCAGGGACAGGTCAGGCGCCCGCGCAACATGCAGAGGCGAAGCCCGTCGATCCCGGCCCCGGACAGATCGGCGAGACGCTTCGGATCCTCCCCCGGGCCGAGCGTCGCAAAGGCGCGCACGCAATCCTCGACCAGACCGTCGGGCGACGCCGCGAGCGCCTCCTTCGCCCGGAGCAGAAACTCCGCATCCGCTTCCGGTGCGTCCGGCTGGAACAGCACGACACGGGCGAGCCCCATTTCCTCCTGCCGATCACGATAGACATGCGGAGGATGTTCCGGCAGCCCGCCGAGCGCCTCCTCGCCGTCGAGACTGGTGATGGTCACCTCGCAATCGACGGCACCCGGCGGTGGCGCGACCTTCGCCCACTCGTCCGCATCGGAACGCAATTCGCCAAGAAAGGCTTCAAAGGACATGAGACGCCCTCAAAATAGCTGAAAGACGCCGGTTTCCCGGTAACGTGCGAAATACTCAAGCGTCACCTGGTGGGAGGGAAGCATCTCGGGCAGATCGTCCAGCGCAAACCAGTCAAGCGCCAGCGTCTCCTCGCCATCGGCAGTCGGCGTGCCTTCCCAGCGACGGGCGACGAAATCCAGTCCAAAGCCCTGGATCCGGTCGCCGTTCGGGTAGGTCAGAAAGTTGGTCTCCGGATCGGAGGAATGTCCCCAAGGCACCGGATCGAGTACGGTCAGACCGGTCTCCTCGGCGACTTCCCGCACCAAGGTCGTGAGCGCGCTTTCCCCCGCCTCGCAGAAGCCCGCGGGCAGCCCCCAGACATTCATGTCTCCGCGCAGCTGCAGAAGAACGCGGCCGTCCGCATCCTCGATCACACAGCGCGCGCCCGGCATCAGGACGAGCCGGTTTCCGATCAGTTTGCGAAGCTGACCGAGATAGCTCTCCTCGAAATCATTCACGACCGGATCTTCCCGATACTCACATCACCGCCCCGATCTGCCAGGGGATGAATTCGTGATCGCCGATGCCGAGCCGCTCGCTCTTGGTCTTCTCGCCAGAGGCGACGCGGAGCACCTGTTCGAAGATCTGCGTGCCCATCTCCTCGATCGAGACGCCCTGGTCCATGACCGGGCCGCAATTGATGTCCATGTCCTCGGACATCCGCTCGTACATGGCGGAGTTGGTGGCGAGCTTCATCGAGGGAGCCGGCTTGCAGCCGTAGCAGGAGCCGCGCCCGGTGGTGAAGGCGACGACGTTGCTGCCACTCGCGACCTGTCCGGTGATCGACGCCGGATCGTAGCCGGGACTGTCCATGAAGACGAAGCCCTTGGTGTCGATCTTCTCTCCGTACTTGTAGACCCCGGTGAGGTTGGTGGTCCCGCCCTTGGCGGCGGCGCCGAGGCTCTTCTCGAGGATGGTCGTGAGACCGCCCGCCTTGTTGCCCGGCGAGGGATTGTTGTTCATCTCGCCGCCATTGCGCGCGCAGTACTCTTCCCACCACTTGATGCGCTCGACCAGCTTCTCGCCGACCTCCTTGCTGACGGCGCGGCGGGTCAGGAGATGCTCGGCGCCATAGATTTCCGGCGTTTCCGCCAGCACCGCGGTGCCGCCGTGACGGACCAGCAGGTCCGCGGCGTAGCCGAGCGCCGGGTTCGCGGTCATGCCGGAATAGGCATCCGAGCCGCCGCATTGCAGCGCCAGGGTCAGTTCCGAGGCCGGACAGGTCTCGCGCCGGCTCTGGTTGGCGAGCGGCAGCATCTCCTCGATCAGCTGGAGGCCTTTCTCGATGGTCTTCCGCGTCCCGCCGGTCTCCTGCAGCGTCATGGTGCGCAGGCGCGGGCCGCGCTCGAGCTGGTTCGCTTCCAGCAGGAAGTCGATCTGGTTCACCTCGCAGCCGAGCCCGACCATGATGATGCCGGCGAAGTTCGGATGCCCGGCAAAACCCCAGAGCACCCGCTGCAGGTTCGCGTAGCCCTCGCCCGTATCGGCCATGCCGCACCCGGTCGCGTGGCTCAGCGCCACCACGCCGTCGACATTCGGGTATTTCACCAGCAGTTCCGGCGTCACCGCGTCGGCGAGGTATTTCGCCGCCGAGGCCGAGCAGTTCACGCTGGTCAGGATACCGATATAGTTCCGCGTCCCGACCTTGCCGTTCTTGCGGCGGAAGCCCTCGAAGGTCGCGCGCTCCTTTTCCGGCACGTAGTCGGTGTCGCGCCGGTCCATGCAGAAGGCGTAGTCGCGCTCGAAATCCTTCATCGCGACGTTGTGGGTATGCACATGCTCGCCGGGGCGGATGTCGGCGGTCGCGAAGCCGATCACCTGATTGTATTTCTTCACCGGCTCGCCGACGCCGATGCGCCGGGTCGCGATCTTGTGGCCGCGCGGGATCGGCGCGAGCGTCGCCACCATCTCTTCCGCGATCTTGGTGTTCGCCGCGATCTCGGTGCGCGACGTGACGACGTTGTCCGCCGGGTTCAGCCGGACCGTCAGTCTGTCGCCGCCGCGGCCTGCGTCTGCTTCGGCCATCACATGCATCTCCCTCATGATGATTGCTGCGATGATAGCTCAGCACCGGTGCCTCGCAAAAGCTTGCCGCGCGGAATTCCGATGCTTACTGATGAGCGATAATCAAATCAAAACGGGGAGACATCATGGCAGGGCGTCTGCAAGGCAAGAAAGCGCTGGTAACAGCTGCGGCCCAGGGTATCGGAAAGGCCACCGTCGAGGCCTTCAGCCGCGAGGGCGCAGAGGTCATCGCGACCGATATCAACATGGACGCGCTGGCCGCGCTCGACGGCCTCCCGGGCGTCACCCTGCGCAAGCTCGATGTGCTGGACGACGTGGCGGTGACGTCTGCCGCCAAAGAAATCGGCGCGCTCGACGCGCTCTTCAACTGCGCCGGCTTCGTCCATCACGGCACCATCCTCGACACAACCGACGAGGACTGGGATTTCTCCTTCAACCTGAACGTCAAGGCGATGTTCCGCATGTGCCGCGCCTTCCTGCCGGCGATGCTGGAGAACGGCGGCGGCTCGATCATCAACATGTCCTCGGTCAGTTCCAGCCTGAAGGGCATCCCGGCGCGCTGCGTCTACGGCGCCAGCAAGGCCGCCGTGCTCGGGCTCACCAAGTCGATCTCGGCGGACTTCCTGAAGCAGGGCATCCGCTGCAACGCGGTCTGCCCCGGCACGGTACAGTCGCCGTCGCTCGACGGCCGGATCAACGCCTTCGACGACCCGGTCCAGGCGCGCAAGGATTTCATCGCCCGCCAGCCGCTTGGCCGGCTCGGCACCGCCGAGGAGATCGCCGCCATGGTGCTCTATCTCGCCTCGGACGAAAGCGCATACACAACAGGCCAATTCTTTATCGTCGACGGAGGCATTCTGAACTGATGTCGTCTCAATCTCTTACCCGCGTTGACTTTGACGCCGCCGCCGCCCGTATCCGCGGCAAGGTCCGCCGGACGCCCTCCCTCGAGGCCGTGGCGCTGAAAAGCGATCCGGCGCCGGACGCGCGCCTGCTGCTGAAGCTGGAGAACTTGCAGCCGACCGGCTCTTTCAAGGTGCGCGGCGCGACGAACACGGTGATGTCGCTTACGGATGAGGAAAAGGCGCGCGGGCTGATCACCGCGTCCGGCGGCAATCACGGCCTCGGCGTCGCCTTCGGCGCCCGCATGAGCGGCTGTCCTGCTGTTATCTTCCTGCCCGAAAGCACGCCGCCCGCGAAGGCGGCGAAGCTGAAGGAGTGGGGCGCCGAGGTGATCGTCCACGGTGCGGTCTGGGACGATGCAAACGAGGCTGCGCTGGCGCGGGCAGAGGCCGAGGGCCTGACCTACATCCATCCCTTCGCCGATCCGAGGGTCGTCGCCGGGCAAGGCACCATCGCGCTCGAGATGCTGGAGGACAATCCGGAGATCGACACGCTGGTGGTCGCCATCGGCGGCGGCGGATTGATCGCCGGCGTTGCGACGGCCGCGAAACTGCTGAAACCGGGCATCCGCGTGATCGGTGTCGAGCCGACCGGCGCCCCGACCCATCATGCAGCCCGCGCGGCTGGCCATCTCGTGACCCTGGAAAAGATCGAGACGGCCGCCGGCACACTCGCCCCGCGGACGTCGGCGGAGCTCAATTTCGGGCTGATCTCGGAGAATGTGGACGAACTGGTTCTGGTCTCCGATCCCGATATGAAAGCGGCCGCCGAATGGCTCTGGGCGGAGACCGGGATCGCGGCGGAACTGAGCGGGGCGGCGGCGCTGGCCGCACTCAAGACCGGTGCCGCCAAAGCCGAAGCCGGCGGCACGGTCGGCGTCATCGTCTGCGGTGCCGGGACCGACGGGATCGGCTGACCCTCAGAGCCCGCGCAGCGCGAGAGCGACCGAGAGCAGCAACATCGCCGCGAAGGCGATGTTCGCCGCGCGGCCAAGCCGCGGGTCGCTCAGCAGCCGGGCGAAGAGAGAACCGAAAGCCAGCCAGGACGTGTTGACCACGAGGATGACGAGGACGAGCGCTGCGATCTTCGCCAGCGCGTCCGTCAGCGCATCCCCCGGAAAGACCGTCTGGCTGGCAAAGACGGCGCCGATCGCCGCGAAGGCCTTCGGATTGGCGATCGCAAGCGCGAAGGCGGGAACGAAGCCCGGAGCCTTTCCGGCATCGGCAGCGCGCACGCCGACCGGCGCGGACGCGATCTTCCAGGCGAGATAGAGAATGTAGGCCGCTGCTGCGACGGTCAGCGCGGTGACCAGCGCCGGCTCCGTCAGGATCAGCGCCGTCACACCGCTCGCGATCATCAGCAGGACTCCGGTCGTCCCGATTACGATACCCCCGAGATAGGCCAATCCCCGGCGGAACCCGTAGGCGGTCCCGAGCCCGGCGAGGCTGAGGGTCGCGGGCCCGGGGCTGCCCATCAGGGGAAAGGCTGCGAGCCAGAGCAGGAGGAGGCTGCTTGTCATTCGTCTCTCCGTCACGGATGCTGGTCCGGAATGTGCGGCGCAATTGCAGACGCGGTCTTGAACGAATGTGCAGCGGGTGGGCCAGCCAGGAGACGGGGCGAGTACGCTTTCGCACGGCGTGCGACGGATTGCAGATCGTGGAAGCCTCCGGTTTTCGCCATGCCTTCGCGCCGCACCGTCATGACGAATATGTCATCGGCCTGACCACGCACGGGGTACAGAGTTTCAGCTACCGGCGGGAGGAACGTGCCGCCCTGCCGGGCCAAGCCTTCATCATCCATCCGGATGAGGTGCATGACGGCCGCCCCGGAACCGACGGCGGTTACAGTTACCGCGCCGCCTATGTCTCGCCCGCGCTGATCGGCGAGGCGCTCGGCGGGCGGCCAATCCCCTTTGTTGCAGAGGTCGTCGGCACCCTTCCGGAGCTCGTCGCCGCGATTTCGGAAATGCTCGAACTTGCGGAGGGGGAATCCGGCGAGCCGACCGGTGCCGTCACGCAGCTTGCGGATCTGCTGTTGCGCCTTTCCGGTACGCCGACATCCCGCCTGCCGGACAATCGGGAGACCATGCTCCGGATCCGCGATCATCTGGCGGAGAGCTGGTTCGACGGCATCTCCATGGCGGAGATCGAAGCCGAGCACGGACTCGACCGCTTCACAGTCGCACGGCTGTTCCGGCGCCATTTCGGCATCAGCCCGCACCGCTTCCTGACGCTGCGTCGGCTCGAGAAGGCAAGAGAGATGATCGGCGCCGGAGCGGATCTCGCCGATATTGCGGCCGCGACCGGTTTCGCCGACCAGAGCCACATGACCCGTCAGTTCAAGCAGGCCTTCGGCGTCACGCCCGGCCAGTGGCGGCAGTTGCTGAACTGAGCGCCGGGCCTAATGCCCGCCGCCGCCTCCACCGGCCGCCTGCGGGCGGCGCATCAGCGGGGTTGCCAGCACCAGCAGGAGGAACAGCCCGGTCATCAGGTAGAAGACGTCGCCGAACGCCATCACCGTCGCCTCCCGCCGAACCATGCCCGCCACCTGTTTCAGCGCGGCGCCGTCCGCGAGAGATCCGAGGCTGGCCAGCCCACTGGAGATTTTCCCCAGCGTGTCTTCGGCAACCGAGCTGCCCCAGGTCACATGCTCGCGCAGGCGCAGCAGGTGCAGGTCCGTGCGGTCGTTCAGCACCGTGTTGATGATCGCGAGCCCGACCGCGCCGCCGAAATTCCGCGTGACATTGAAGAGGCCGGAGGCGTTCTTGATCGTCTGCGGCGGCAGGGTGCCGAGGGAAAGGTTGGTGATCGGCACCATGCAGAGCATGAGCGAAACACCGCGCAGGACCTGCGGCAGGAACAGTTCCCAGAAATCCCACTCGGCGGTGATCTTCGAGGCTTCCCAGGTGCCGAGCCCGAAGCCGATGAAGCCGATGGCGATCATCAGCCGCGGGTCGAGCTTGCGCGAGAGCCGACCGGCGATCGGCGCGGTGAAGAACATGCAGAGCCCAGTGACGAACATGGTCTCGCCAATCATCAGCGCGGAGTATTCGCGGATCCGGGAGAGATAGACCGGATAGAGATAGGTCAGCCCGTAGAGCCCGATCCCCATCACGAAGCTAAAGGCGGAGCCGGTCGCGAAATTGCGGTTGGCGAAGGACCTCAGATCGACCACGGGCACGGCAGCCGCGAAGGCGCGCCAAAAAAATCCTGCGCCGGAGATAATGGCGAGAACAGCGAAGAATAAGATCGTGTCATCCTCGAACCAGTCGTTCCCCGGCCCCTCCTCCAGCACGAATTCGAGACTGCCGAGAAACCCCGCCATGAAGATCAGGCCAGACCAGTCGAACCGCTCGAGCAGCGACAGTTCCGGCTCGTCGAAATCGATCAGCGTCACCGCGGCGAAGGAAACCAGGATGCCCGGCACGATGTTCACCAGGAACAGCCAATGCCAGGAGAAGAGCTCGGTCAGATACCCGCCGACAGTCGGGCCGATGGTCGGCGCAAGCGTGGCGACCAGCCCGATGACCGGGCTGATCACATGCTGCTTGCTGCGCGGGAAGACCGTGTAGGCGGTCGCGAAAACGGTCGGGATCATGCCTCCGCCGATGAAACCCTGCAGCGCGCGGTAGACGATCATCTCCTCGATCGAACTCGCGGTCGCGCAGAGGAAACTCATCATGGTGAAGCCGGCGCAGGCGAAGGTGAAGAGCCAGCGCGTCGAGAAAGCCCGGGAGAGGAATCCGGAGAGCGGGATCATCACCACTTCGGCGATCAGGTAGCTGGTCTGGACCCAGGAGATCTCGTCGTTGCTGGAGGAGAGGCCGGCCTGGATCTCGCTCAGCGACGCCGAGACGATCTGGATGTCCAGGATCGCCATGAACATGCCGAAGACCATGCAGACGAAGGCAACAACGTGCCGCGTGGGGATGGGCTCCTCGGCGGCGGGAAGAGCGGCGCTCACGACCGGACCCGCCTCAATCCTTGGCGGCGAGCGCGGGTGACCCTGCCTCGGCTGCCAATGCGCCCGAAGTACTGTCGTTGCGGGTGTCGATCGTCACCTCGACGGACATGCCCGGGCGCAGCATGCGGTTGCCGCCTTGGTCGGTGGCGAAGCGGACCCGGACCGGAAGGCGCTGCACGATCTTGGTGAAGTTGCCGGTCGCGTTCTCCGGCGGCAGCAGGCTGAAGACGGCACCCGAGGCCGGCGAAATGCTTTCTACCCGGCCGCGGAAAACATGGTCCGGATAGGCATCGGCGGTGAAGTTCACCTCCTGCCCGACCGACACACGGGAGAGCTGGGTCTCCTTGAAGTTGGCGTCGATATAGACGTCGTGGATCGGCACAACGGCGGCGATCCGGGTACCGGGCATCAGATACTGCCCGACCTCGACCGCACGGTTGCCGACGACGCCGTCGATTGGCGCCCGGATCACCGTGAAAGTGAGATCGCGCTTTGCCTGGTCAAGCGCGGTGCGCAGTTCGCGGAGAATATGCTCCTCCTCGATGCGTTGCGCGTCGAGCACGCCGCGCCCGGCCCGAGCCGACGCGAGACCGGCCCGGGCGGCCGCGAGGTTCGCCTTGGCGCCGTCGCGGGCGGCGCGGGCATTGTCCAGCGCCTGCCGGCTCGCATGGTTCTTCGCCACCAGCTTGTCCTGACGGACGAACTCCAGCTCCGCACGCTCCAGTTCGACCTTCGCAGCGGCGACCTTGGCTCCGGCCTCCTCGATCTCGGCTTCCTTCGAGACCGTTTCGACATCGAAGCGCGCGATGGTCGCTTCCTGTGTCGCGATCTTGTCCTCGGCGCCCTGGAGCGCCAGACGGTAGTCACCGTCATCCACGCGGGCGATCACGTCGCCCTTCTTCACCGCTTGGTTTTCCTCGACCTCGACGGTTGTGACATAGCCGGAGATCTTGGCGGAGAGCATGCTCATGTCGGCGCCAACATAGGCGTCATCGGTGGAAATCTCGAACCGTCCCCGGGTCCACCATTCGTATCCTTTGTAGCCGCTTCCGGTGAGGACGAGGGTCAGCAGCAGCAACAGGATGAAACGCCGCTTGCGGGACCTGCGGACCTCCGGGAGGCCGCCTTCGAACTTGGAGCTCATGTCGGATGTCGATCTTTATTTTGACTGAACGGTTCGGTCAATGATATGAACTATGTAAATTGACTGAACGGTTCGGTCAACGTGAATCTATTGCCAATACGAAAGAGCGGTGCTTCTTAAGCTATGCTTCCCGTGCTTTCCGCCGGGAAGCACGGCACTTTAAGTTGCGCCGCCGAGGAAACACGACCGATGACAATGTCGCCCCAGCTGCAGGATCTCTCCACGTCGGACGACGGGTTCGCCGACACGCCCAAGCGGCGGGAGATCATCGACGGTGCACGTCAAGTGTTCCGGGCGGAAGGGTTCGACGGCGCCAGCATGGGGCAGATCGCCCAAGCTGCCGGTGTCTCCAAGGGCACGCTCTATGTCTATTTCCAGAGCAAGGAAGACCTCTTCCACGCCCTCGTGGTGAACGACCGGCGCGAGGCCGCCGAGCATATGTTCCAGCTCAAGGAACAAGCGGGGCGGCTGGAAACGCGC
Source organism: Nisaea sediminum (assembly GCF_014904705.1). Classification (NCBI taxonomy): domain Bacteria; kingdom Pseudomonadati; phylum Pseudomonadota; class Alphaproteobacteria; order Rhodospirillales; family Thalassobaculaceae; genus Nisaea; species Nisaea sediminum. The sequence goes on along the minus strand of NZ_JACZCQ010000008.1, from coordinate 97,235 downwards.
GAAATGCTCTGCCAGCTCGGCGAGAGCTTCATCACCATGATGGTCCGGCCGGAGCATATCGCCCTCGTCCGCATGGTCATGGGCGCGGCCGAGAAACTGCCCCATGTCGGCCGCACCTTCTACGAGACCGGTCCTTGCCTCGGCATCCGCCGTGTTTCGGAATATCTCGCCCGCGAGGTGGAGGCCGGGCGGCTGGAGATCGATTGCGAGCTCGACCTCGCCGCCGGTCACTTCCTCAATCTTTGCCAGGGCAACCTGATCAAGCCGCAGTTCTTCTGCTCGGAGAAGCCGCCCTCGAAGGAAGAGATCTCGTCCACGGTCGAAAGCGCGGTCACCGTCTTCCTGCGTGCCTTCGGCCCGTCAGCGGAACACTCCTAGACGTCCGCCCCCGCATAACCGGCGCAGACGATCACGCCGCCCGCACGTTTCGCATAGGTTTTCTTCGGAACGAGAGCGCCCGTCACCGGATCGGGCCACATGTAGAGTGTCCAGGCGCCTGAGGGTTGTAATGCCGTCGCCGCGATGATCTCGCGGATGAAATAGGTACCGTTGCGGTCCCTGCTGCCGGAGACATTGTCTCCTTCCGCCCGCTTATCCGGATGCAGCAGCAACGTGCCGCTCTCGTCCATCACGTAGACATAGAGTCCCTCGTCCGGCCGCACCCAGGCCCGGCGCGGGCTGTCTTCCAAAGCTCCCGGAAATCCGTTGGCCGCGATCGCCGCCGCTGCGGTCTCGACCATCTCGACGACAGCCTCGCGCGTGCCGTAGGCATGCCCGATGCCCGGACAGACCAAGGCCGTCGCAACACCGGCGATCAACGTCAGAACTCTTCGGCGTGTCCGGTCGGTCATCTTTTCTCCCCGGTCAGCGCCTGGATCGCCTGCGCCGTCACCGCCGGATCCTTTGCCCCCCCCCGGAAAACCCCTTTGGTGACGGGCCCGGCCTGCACCCCCCCCCCCGGGCCCGCCGCCTTCGCCACCACCGAGAGGATGCGCTCCGGCGCGGAGTTCCTCCCGCAGCTCCGCTGGCTGCGGGAGGAACTCCGCGCGACGGCCCTCGAACTCGCCTGAACGGTCGAGTGACCTGCTCAGGCGCCCTTGCGGATCACAAACGTGAAGGTGCCGCCGGTCTCGTCTTCGCTGACCAGCTCGTGGCCGGAACTGTTGCAGAAATGCTTGAAGTCGAGGGGCGAGGCCGGGTCCGTTGACTGCACGGAGATCAGCTGGCCCGCCTCAAGGCCTTTGATCGCCTTTCGGGTTTTCAGGACCGGTAGCGGACATTTCAATCCGCTCGCATCCAGCGTCAGCGCCGGTTCGCTCATTTTCATTCGCCTCGCAGATGGACTCATGCGCCGAATATTGGGGCGGAAGCAGGCGCTTGCCAATCCCCGCCTGTTCCGGCCCGCGCCCCGTCGGCCGAGCATCGGCGATTTCACGGATGATCTTGGCCAGCAGGACGTCCGCAAAGCGGGTCTCCTCGTCCGCCACCATGACGAAGGCACCGACGCCGCCTATGATGTCCAGACGGTAGTGCATCTCCAGCGGCATGCCTCCGGGTCCCGGGCGGTTCCCGCCCCGGCTCTTCACAGCGAGCGCGTTCACCGTGATCCCGGCATCGACCGCCCGATCTCTCGCCCAGTCTATCGGGCGGCCACCGATCTGCGGGCCGTCCCCGGACACGTCTATCACCAGGCGCGTGCCCTCGTAGGCATTGCCAAGGATCCTGTCGGTCGAATAGGCGATCGCCTCGCTGATCGAATTGTATCCCCAGGCGGCGCGCGGTGCCGTCATCAGCGCCTCGCCGAATGCGCGAGCATCCTCCGGTCCGGCGATTTCCGACCAGTCGACGATGGTATGCTGGGAGGCGGCATCTCCCCATTCGATATAAGTAACCACAATTTTACCCCGGCGACCCGACGCAATGGCGTCGAGGACCCTCCTGTCGGCGAGCGCATCGGCATACCCTTTGCGCTGCAACCGCAGTTCCTCGTCGTCGATGGAACCGGACCCGTCGGCGGCGAATACCAGCTCCAGGTCGACCGGCTCCGCAAAGCTGGGGGACGCCCAGACGGTCAACAGAGCAAGTGCGAACAACTTCGCCCGGCCACCGGAAAACACGCCATACGCGCGACTTAACATTATTGAAACAAAACGGAATTTATCTGTGGATAACTTTTTTCGCGCTGCGGAACGGTGAGAAGCTTCAAATGCAAGAGATCGCGTTCGCCCCATGTTTACCCGCCCCAAAACATTTCGTTTGCAAAGCGCATCGCCCAATTCGGTTTTAAAAACAAAAGAACGACATTATTCACAAGCCATGCACAGCTTGGCGTTTCGCAGCCTCTCTGAGCACCCGATCCGGGTCAAATAAATTTCCGTTTCCGACAGCCCGGCTCGGCAATAAAAACGCGCGAGCGGCCACAAATCTATAATTGAAATGTGGTCAATCTCCAAGATATGGAGGCGCTTTACTGCACTTGTGCGTCGAACCAGATCTTCCATTGCCGCAACCTTAAATAAAAATCCATTGAATTTTAAACGATTCAATAATGAAAATGGCCACTGGGTCGAAGCTCGATACTGCGCCCGGCGAATTGCACCGGCTGGCCGTCCATCGCCAACTGTGTGACTTCAACGTCAAGTCTGAGCGGCTGCCGCATCCAATAAGGGAAATCGATCCGGAGCACCAGCTGGTCTCCGCCGGCGGCAACACGGTGCAATTCCCTGCGATAACGGTCGGCATCCGCATAAGTCAGAAATCCGCCGGAGACGGACGCCCGGATACGGAATTCTCCGTTCCGCCGGACCGTCACGATGCCGGCGCAGGCGGCCCCGTCAAAGACGCCGGTTTTCGGAGGAAGCACGACCGGCACGCCGCATCCGAGCTGCTCCCGCGGCACGATCTCGACCTGCATCATCGAGCCCGCCCCCACGCTCTCCCGCTCGGGCTCCGCCTCCTGATACCGATTGATTGAACCATAAAGAATTGCGGTCAGTCCGCCCGCGACCGCTATCCCGGCCATGACGGCACTGCGCTTTCGCGGACCTGCCCGCTCCTTCCCGTCAGGGGACGTTTGCCGCGAGGCCCCGAAGAGTGTTTCCGAGATGTCCGGCCCGAGGCAGGCCAAGAGGGCCTGTTCCGGATGATCAACCGGCAGAAGGCTCCAGCCTTCGGTACTGTCCGGGATGTCGCCGGAAGCCGGGAGCACGAAGAAGCCATGGCCAGAAGCGGCCGTCCCTGCCCGCTCAAGTTTTGCCCCGACGTGATCGACCGCTCCGACATTGAGGTCCCTGTCCACCCGGCCGGTTACCAGCAGATCGGTCTCGGCCGGCGCGTCACCTTCGGCGAGGAGATCCTCACGCTTCAGCATGTGTGCGAGAAAAAGTCCGAGTTGCCAGCTCTCGCCACCGTCAATCGCCGCCGACAGATCCGTCCGATAGACCGGATGTCCGGTCAGCCGCTCGACCACGCCGGTCGGCTCGCGCACGAAAGAGTCGTAGTCGGCGCTGACAGGCAACGCAGCGAGAGAGCCGGAGAGACAGAGAGCGGACCGGACCGCCGGATTCTCGGCCGAGATCCGCACCACGCGAACCGCCCCGCGGGTCGTCGCGACGAAAACCCGTACCCGTTTCGTGCCGGCCATCACGTCAGGTAAAGCCTGCTGTCCGGATTGCGGAACGCCCGGAGAAACGGCGCATCGGCATCAAACATGAGCTGAAGCGGCAATGTTTCCGCCTCGGGCAAGACGGCATATTCCGGGCGCGCGCGCGGAGGAATGGCGACGAGCACGCGCGGCAGCCCCGTCTCCGGCCGCACCTGCTCGATCAGCAGATATGTCGGTCCGCCCTCGGCAAGCGACGGCGCCAACCGCAGACGGAAGCCGGCACGTTCGCGCATTTCGAGGCCGCCGCTGCTCGCCGCTGCGGCGGCAGGAAACTCGGCCAGGGCAATCCGGCGGAGCAAGGCTTCCGCCGCCGGGGCAAAATTCGGATCATCGAAAGCGCGGTCCAAAACCGCATCCGCTCCCTCCCCCTCCGGCCGCAACAGACAATGCACCAACTCGGAAAAGCAGATCGCGCCGGCGGCCTCCTTCGTCGCGCCACGCAGGTCCTGCGCCAGTGAGGCTGCGGTAAAGAGCGCCCTGGCTAACGGATCGGCCGCCGTTCCGTCCTCGCCGGTCATGCGTGCTCCCGGTAAAGCGCCGCCAGAGCAGTGGCGAAACGGCGGCAATCCTCGTCGAAAACCTGATCCGGCGAGATCAGGTCAAAGTGCCGGCCGAGCGACTTCAGCAGGTCCTGCAGGCTTTCAGCGCAATCACGAACCAGCGGATCACTGACTTCGGCCGCCTCCAGAATCTCGCGCTCCAGCACCCGGCTTTCCTCGAAACCGCGACGGTTGATCTTGGCGAATGCGCCTCGGGCGGCGCGAAAAAACCCGGCTTCGGGTGCCGTCTCCGGATCGCCGGAGAGCGCATGCTCGATCAATCCTCCGACCACCTGCTCCGGGCGAAGCGGGACCACGTTTCCCTCGAAATGTCCTGGACCGGAAACACTCGACTTGAGGGCCGGCGCCATCTCCGGAAAGAGCGAGACCGCAATCGCCAAAGCTTCCGGTCTTCGGTTCCGGAACAGAATGTACATCAAGGCCTTGCGAATTTTCCGGAGATGCGTTGCGATCGTCCCGTAGCTTGTGACGGCGGTCGCGTATGTCTCTTCCGGCGAGGTGCCGATCAGACCGGCCACCAAATCCTGCCCGGCATGCCCGCTCCGCCGGCGCAGCGCTTGGATGATACGCGCCTGATGCGCGCCGAACACTTCGGCGCGCAGGATTGTCAGCGGCAGAATGCCCGCCGCCTCCCCGGCCTCCAGAACGAGTTCAAGCCGCGCCGCCTCCCGCTTGTTCACCGATTTGAGCCGGTCCGCTGGAGGCGAGGAAAGTTCGCTGAGGATGGCCCGTCTTCCGTCTACGACCTCCAGCGCCTCCAGCACCTGTTCGGGATCGACCTCTCCCTGTTCGCGCGATGGCCCGATCGGTGCGGCGCTTTCAACCGCCCGCCGGACCGCAGCCTCCTTGAGCGCCGTCCGGAGCCGGAAACAGTCGAGAGCGACAGTGCGAAATCCCCTGAAGTCCCCACCGTCGGAATGCAGCGCGCAACGCAGTTCCCAGAACGCGAGGATCGTGCGGTCATCGATGGATTCGGCTGTGGGTCTGCGTCCGTTTCGTTCGGCGAGAAAACCGCATATGACGCCGAACTTCCGCTCGTATTGCTGCGAGGGGAGATGCCGCTTCAGAAACTCGTAGAGGCGTCTGGACAAGGCGTTGGCGAGCGCCTGCGCCTCTCCCCGCCCATGCGGGCCTGCAAGAAATGCCGCGATTTCACCGTCCACCGCCTCGAAACCGAGGGCCGTTACGCAAAAATCGAGCAACGCGGCCAGGAAAGGGATCCGGCCATAGCTGATGCGGAATTCCGGCGAGGCGGTCCGGAGGACAAGCTCGTTCGCTCCGGCACGCACCTCGGACCCGTTTAGGTCGCGCCGCACGGAGGCGATCGACGCCGCTTTGAAGGCCGAAGCGGTCGCTGTACGTACGCCCCAGAGATAACCGATATACCCTCCGCGTCCCGCGATCCGGTCCGCGGCGGAGATCAGGAAGGCGAGTTCCAGCAAAGGCCGGCCATAGGCCCTGGCGGCGACCGTCTGGATAAGGGAGCGGCGCACTCTGGCATCGTAGCGCCGTCCGCCATCGCCCGAGGCTTCGACGACCGCGGCGAGCGCCGAGGCAAGCTCGCCGCTGATCTCCGTTCTCAGGCCAGCTGCTCCACCACCATGCTCAAACACGCGCGCAGCCCCTCAAAATCAGTGAGTAATTTTATATTTTCTCGCCTTATGCGTGCTTATCTTGGGTGATTTCCTAACCGACCGCAACACTCCCGTATGCAGCCGGCTTCCCGCGGATCAGGGCGCGGACAGCTCCAACCGCCGGTTGGCGAGATCGACGGAGACGGACACGCGCTCGCCCAGATCGGCGGCAATCTTTTCGAGCCTCCCGGCAAGCACCGTGAGGTCGAGAGCCGTTCTGTAACCAAACGATACAGGACCGCGCTCATCGCGGCGCCGGATACGCAAGGGCGATGGAGGATCGACGGTCTCCACAGCGAGGATGTCCGCAACCGTCAGGACTTTGTCGAATGGCACGCCGGAAAAGACGAGCTGGACATCAGAGCTCTCCCGCTCGGCAGCAGATACCGCCGCGCCTTTTCCTGCCCTGATCCGGTAGGGGACCATATGGATCTCGACATCTCCGAGCCACGGCGCAGTTGCGAGTTGATGGAAGAATGTTCCGGCGGATGGTGCGTCGCCCGGCAACTGAATGCCTGCTATGGGAGCAAGGCTGCCGAATTCGGGCGGTCGGCCTGCGGCGAGCAAAACGATCAGGGCTTCACGATCGGATGCCGCTCCGGTCCGCGGCGACACGAAATAGCCCGAGGTGCCTCCGACCCGGACCCGCCGTTCCGCCCCTTGGGAAATGCGCAGCACCCGCCCCGCTTCATTCGTGCTGCCCCTTTGCTTTAAGGACAGCCCCACGACCGAACCGTTCGCCGTGCGCGCATAGATGGCCGCCCACCGATCGACCGGCCAGCGTACGAAGCGCAGCTCCGGCACCGCTCCCGACACGAGCTCCGGATCCGCCAGAAAGACAGTTGGATCCGCGTCCTCGGACCGGGCCGGAACCACTCCGAGGAGAACCGCGACCAGAACTCCCCATGCGATGCCGCGGATGTTCATTGCCTCAAGCGCGGCGCGCCGCGACCGCCTCGGCCAGAATACAGAGCAGCTCGAACATGACCGTCGCGCCGGTCAGCGCGGTGATGCCGCTCGGATCGAAAGGCGGCGCGACCTCGACCACGTCCGCGCCGATCAGATTCACCCCGCTCATGCCGCGGACCAGGAGCTGCGCCTCGAGTGCCGTGAAGCCGCCGATCTCCGGCGTCCCGGTTCCCGGCGCATAAGCCGGATCAATGCCGTCGATGTCGAACGTGAAGTAGGTGGGCCCGTTGCCGACGACGCGCCGGGCCTCGGCGATGACCGCCTCCAGTCCCATCGCATGGGCTTCGTGCATCTGGATGACGCGCATCCCGTGCTCGTAGCTGAAGGCCCACTGGTCGCGCCCGTTTATGCCTCCGCGAATGCCGATCTGCACGCAGCGTTCCGGATCGAGCACGCCTTCCTCCACCGCCCGCGAGAACGGTGAGCCGTGGTGGAAGCGGGAGCCGAGATAATCGTCGCCGGTATCGCAATGGGCATCGATCTGGATCAGCCCGACCGGCTGCTTGCGTCCAAGGACCCTCAGGATCGGCAACGTGATCGAATGATCGCCGCCGGCACTGAGCGGCACCGCACCGGTCTCCGCCAGCTTTTCATAGTAGGCCTGAATCTGTTCATGCGCTTGCTCAAGCTGGAACGGCCGCTCGACCACCGCGTCGCCGACATCGGCAATCGAGCAGAGTTCGTAGGGACAGGTTCCCGTTGCTTGGTTGATGGTGCGTATCATGCTGCTCTGATTGCGGATCTCCCGCGGCCCGTGCCGGGCGCCGGGACGATTGGTCACCCCGCCGTCATAGGGAACACCGACCAGCGCAATATCGAGCCCTTCGGCGCTCTGCCGGTAAGGCGTTCGCATGAAGGTCGGCAGACCGGTATAGCGCGGCGCCTGCATCGCCTGAAAATCCTGCTCCGACATGCCCATGAGACCGCTCCTGCGATTGCTTTCGTTCCAGTCTGCGATTGCGCCTGATCGGAATGCAAGTCTGGACCGCCTCTCGGAGCCGGGGCTACTGTCCCCGCTCCCGCCTCGAGACCAAGAGATCGACATGACCACGTATTTTCCCGCCTCCGGCGAATCCTGGGACCGTATCGACCCGCGCGACGCCGGCTTCGACGCCGACGGCCTGAAGGCCGCGAGCGATTTCGCGATAGCCAATGAATCAACGATGGACCGGGACGTCAGGAAGGCGCTCGACAACGATCTGTTCGGCGAACCGGAGGGCCTGCGGGACGTCATCGGCATCACCCGGCCGCGCGAGGACCCGCATGGGCTCATCATCCGCGGCGGCAGGATCGTCCACGAATGGGGGGATACGCGACGCCCGGACATCACCTTCAGCATCGCGAAGAGCTATCTCTCGATCTGCGCAGGCCTGGCGCTCGACGAAGGGCTGATCCCGAGTTTCGACCGCCCGGTGGCGGAATTAGTCGATGATGGCGGCTTCGAGTCCGAGCAGAACCGGGACATCACCTGGGCCCAGCTTCTGCAGCAGACCAGCGAGTGGGAAGGCACGCTCTGGAGCAAGCCGGACTGGATCGACCATAACCGCGATCTCGACGCTGCCGCCGGCGAAGGCACCATGAAGGGTAAGGCGCGCGAGATGCAGAAGCCCGGGACGTTCTGGGAATATAACGACGTCCGCGTGAACCGCCTGGCGCTTGCCCTGCTCCGGGTCTGGAAGAAGCCGCTTCCCGAGGTCCTTAAGGAACGGGTCATGACCCCGATCGGCGCCTCCGCCGACTGGGAATGGCACGGCTACGAGAATTCCTGGGTCGAGATCGGCGGCAAGCGGATCCAGTCGGTCTCCGGCGGCTCGCACTGGGGCGGCGGCATGTTCATCAGCTCGCGCGACCAGGCGCTGACGGGCCTGATGATGGCGCGCGGCGGCGTCTGGAACGGCAAGCGGCTGCTCTCCGAGACCTACATCAACGCCGCGACGACGCCCTGCCCCATCAACAGCGATTACGGCTATCTCTGGTGGCTGAACGGCGCCGGCGGCAGTGCGCCGTCGGCTCCGCGCTACAGCTACTTCGCCAAAGGCAAGGGCTCCAACGTGATCTGGATCGATCCGGAGCTCGATCTTGTTGCTGTCGTGCGCTGGATCGAGCGCGATGCCTTCGACGGTTTCTGCGGGAAGGTCATGGAAGCCCTACACAAGCCGTAAGCATTTTTTAATATTATCAGGGGAGTATGTGCGCGGGTTTGCAGATTATACGGTTCGGCAAGCCGGTCCCGGTCCGCTGATAAAGGCTCTTGAATGCGCGAACGAATTCTCAGGTTCGCAGTACTGGTCATGATGGCGATCGTGGCGGCAACGGCTGCGCACGCAACGGTCTTGCATGACAAACGCATACTCTTCATCAGCTCCTATCACTTGGGATTCCACAGCGTCCCCAAGCAGATCGAAGGGATACGCGCAGGCTTCGACGATTTCCTGAAAGGCGGCACTCAGCCGCTTATCGACGTCGAATTTATGGACACCAAGCGGCTTGGTTCTGCCGTTTACGGGCGGGTGTTCCGGGAGAGCCTTGTCGCCAAACTTGGAGCGGTCGAGCCCTACGACCTTGTGATTGTTGGCGACGACAACGCTTTGGATTTCGCCCTCGAGGAACGGAACGGCCTGATCAAGGGTCTCCCGGTTGTCTTTCACAGCGTCAACAATGTGGCGAAAGCCGCGTCGCTCAATGACGACCCCCAATTTACCGGCGTCGTGGAAGAACTCTCGCTCATCAACACACTAGATTTGATAAAGCGGCTGCTTCCCGGTTCCCGCAAACTTTATGCCATTGGCGATGCGACCCCGACCGGGCGTGTGAACATGAGCCAGCTCACCTCGATCCCGCGGGAACAGATTCCGTTCGAGATCGTCACCCTGTCGCTGGACAAGATGACCCACGAGGATCTGGCCCTGTCGCTGGCGAATCTCGAACCGACCGATCCTGTGCTGCTGGTATCGGCCTACAGGGACTACACAGGTCGATCGCGCTCCCGCTCTCAGATCATGGATATGCTCGCCGTCAATCTGAGAGCTCCGTTTTTCCACCCGATACCGTTTCAACCCGGAGATGGCCCCGTCGGCGGATATGTCGTCAGCCATTTCGAGCAGGGCAAAGCGGCGGCATTGATGGCATCACAGATCCTCAGCGGCACTCCCGTCAAGGATATCCCCGTGCTTCTCAAGAGCCCGAACCGCTACCTCGTCGACATGGATGCGGTGAAACGTTTCGGACTCGAAGAGGATGGCGTTCCCGAGGGGGCGATCCGCTTCAACAACGAAGCGAAATTCGCCGGTCTGGACATTCGCGTTATCTGGGTCGGGGCACTCTTCATCCTGTTTGAGACCGCATTGATCGCGATGCTGGTCATCAACCACCTGTATCGCCGCCGCGCGCGGATCGCTTTGAAGAACAGCGAACGCCGGTTCAGGGATATCGCCGCGATTTCTTCCGACTGGTTCTGGGAGTCGGACCCGGATCTGCGCCTGACCGAACTCTCCGACCGTTTCGAGGCCGTTAGCGGCGAATCTCCGCTTTCGCGCCTCGGCACCTCGCATTTCCAGTATGAGCGGCTGGAATGGAATGCCGGTCGGGAAAACGAATGGAATAATCACCGCGCCCAGATCGACGCTCATGCCCCGTTCCGGAACTTCGAATATGCACGCGTCGGCCCCGACGGCGAACGCCGTTACGAGCGGATCAGCGGCACACCGGTTTTCGACAAAGGCGTTCTGACAGGATATCGAGGTACCGGGACCGACATTACCGGTGAACTCGAGCGCCGCAACCAGCTGCTCGACGCCATCAACGAAGCCGATCTCGCCAACAGAACGAAGAGCGCCTTTCTGGCCAATATGAGCCACGAGCTGCGCACTCCGCTGAACGCGATCATCGGTTTCTCCGAGATTCTAACCGGTCAACTCTTCGGAAAGATGGAGAACGACCGGTATCTCGACTACGCGAAGGACATCAACGAAACCGGCAAGCATCTGCTTACGGTTCTGAACGACTTGCTCGACATCTCTCGCATCGAGGCGGGCTTCGTGAAACTCGACGAAGGCGTGATCGACATCCGCCGGATGCTGAAATCCTGCGCTCGCATGCTGGGCGACCGGGTGGCCGAGGCCAGTCTCGATCTGAAGCTCGATATCCCGGGCGACCTCCCCGCACTCTTCGGAGACGAGACAAGGTTGCGTCAGGTCTTGATCAATCTGCTGATCAATTCGGTGAAGTTCACCCCGCGCGGCGGAACCATCCATATGCGGGCGCTTCTGGCAGATGACGGCGGGATCAACATCGAGGTCGAGGACACCGGCGTCGGCATATCGCCGGAGGATCTGGAGCGTGTGATGGAACCGTTCCAGCAGGCCGAACAGGCGCTTTCAAGGCGCTATGGCGGCGTCGGCCTCGGACTGTCGCTCGCACGCAATCTGACCGAATTGCACGGCGGAACCATCACGCTCATGAGTGAGCAGGGCTCCTGGACGATTATCCGCATCCATCTGCCGGCCGACCGCGTGCGCGCCTATCCCCCCTCCGAGCAACGGGAAAGCGACAGCGCCACGGCGACGGCCTAGCTCACATCCTTGTCAGACCTCAAACCCGGACGATCTTGCCCGGGTTCATGATGTTGTTCGGATCCACCGCCTGCTTCAGCGCGCGCATCAGATTGAGCGCGGCCCCATGCTCCTCCTCGAGATACGGCATCTTGCCGTAGCCGACGCCGTGCTCCCCGGTACAGGTTCCGTCCATCGCCAGTGCCCGGCGGACCATCCGTTCGCTATGTGCCTTCGCCCGGCCCATCTCATCCGGATTCTCGGGATCGATGATGTAGACGAGGTGAAAGTTCCCGTCGCCGACATGGCCGACCAGCGGCGCATACAGCCCGGTTTCCTCGAGATCCGCTTTCGTCTCGCGGATACATTCGGCGAGCCGCGAGACCGGCACGCAGACGTCGGTCGGCCAGCCCTGCGCACCTGGCCGCTGGGCCAGCGCCGCGTAATAGGCATCGTGCCGTGCCTGCCAGAGCACGTTGCGATCCTCGGTCCGTGTCGCCCACTGGAACGAGGAACCGCCGAACTCGGAGGTGATGCCCTCGACCGTCTCCGCCTGCTCCTTCACGCCGGCTTCGCTGCCGTGGAACTCGAAGAAGATGGTCGGCTTGGGCTGATATCCTTCAAGCTTCGAATAATCGATGCAGGCGCCCATTTGCACCTCGTCGAGGAGCTCCATTCGCGCGACGGGAACGCCGGCATGGATCGTGGTGATGACGGAATCAACCGCCCCTTCCATCGTGTCGAACTGGCAGACGGCGGAGGAGATCGCCTCCGGAATGCCATAGACCTTGAGCGTGATCTCGGTGATGACTCCGAGCGTCCCTTCCGAACCGACGAAGAGCCGCGTCAGGTCATACCCCGCCGAACTCTTGCGGGCGCGACGGGACGTGCGGATCACCTCGCCGCTCGGCGTGACGACACGGAGCGAGATCACGTTCTCCCGCATCGTGCCGTAGCGGACCGCATTGGTGCCGGACGCACGGGTTGCGGTCATGCCGCCGATCGAGGCGTCGGCGCCGGGATCGATCGGGAAGAACAGACCGGTATCGCGCAGATGTTCGTTCAGCTGCTTGCGCGTCACGCCGGGCTGCACGACAACGTCGAGATCCTCCGCGTTGACCGAAATGATCCTGTCCATGAGCGACGTATCGATCGTCACCCCGCCCTTCATTGCCGCGACGTGACCTTCGAGAGAGGTACCGGTGCCGAACGGGATAACCGGAAAGCCGAGCCGGTTGCAGACCGTGACCGCCTGGGAAATCTCGTCCTCGGTCTCCGCGAAGACCACGGCATCGGGCGCCATCGGCGCATGATAGCTTTCGTCCTTGCCGTGCTGGTGACGAACCGCCTCGGCGGTCGTGAAACGGTCCCCGAAGATCTGCTTCAGCGCGTCGAGTGCCGCCGCTCGGGTCTTTTCATCCACGGGATTCGCGTCCACGTTCATCCTGGCGGTCTCCGCTCTTGGTTTGGATTGGCTGGTTGTTTGCAGCAACCTACTCCCCCTTGCCAGAAGCCAGCAAGGGGCCGCCGCTGCGGCATGGCAGACCTCCGGTGACTGCCTGTTGACGGATATCCCTTCAGCCGACATGTTCCACCTGTGTTCCAGAGTTAGGACTATTCCAGGCAGCCGGGCGTCGAACGTGAGTATCTGGGGAAAAATCATCGGGGGGACGGCCGGTCTCGCACTTGGCGGTCCGATCGGGGCCTTGCTGGGCGCGGTGGCGGGTCATGCCGTCGACCGTTTCGCCGGCAATGACGCTCCGAAGAACGAGAAGGACGAGCAGGCGGCAACCCGCAAGATCGCCTTCACCATCGGTGTCGTCGTCCTCAGTGCGAAAATGGCAAAGGCCGACGGCGTGGTCACCCGCGACGAGATCGCCGCCTTCCGTGAGGTCTTTCACATCCCGCAGGAGGAGATCCGCAATGTCGGCCGGGTCTGGGACATGGCCCGCCGCGACGTCGAGGGTTTCGAGATCTACGCGCAGCAGATCGCGCGGCTGTTCAATCCCGGTTCTCCGGTGCTCGAGGAATTGCTGCTCAGCCTGTTCCACATCGCCAAGGCGGACGGCGTGGTGCACCAGAACGAACTCGCCTATCTGGAACGGGTCGCCGAGATCTTCGGGTTCGACGAGATCGCCTTTCAGCGCATCCGCGCGGTCGCCGGCGACAAGGACGCGGAAGATCCCTACAGCGTGCTCGGCATCTCGCACGATGCGGACGAGGCCGAGATCAAGCGGGTCTACCGCACCCTGATCCGAGAGCATCACCCGGACCGGCTCATCGCCGAGGGCCTGCCGGAGGAATTCGTCGACGCGGCGACGGAAAAGATGGCCGCGATCAACGCCGCTTATGACCGCATCGCAAAACAGCGCGGCATCAGATAGACCATGGCCCGAGCCTCTTCCGCCCCGCCCATCGTGGCGCTCCGGGGCGCGCGCCTGACCCTGGGTGAGCGTATCCTGTTCGAGAATGCCGACGTCACCGTTGCCAAGGGCGAGCGCATCTGCCTTGTCGGCCGCAACGGCTCCGGCAAGTCGACCCTGCTGAAATGCCTCGCGGGGCAGATCGATCTCGACCAGGGCGAGCGCTTCGTCCAGCCGGGCGCCAAAATCTCCTATCTGCCGCAGGACCCGCCGCTGCCGAAGGGCATCCCGATCCGCGAGCACGTCGCCGGCGGCCTCGCCTCTGCACCCGGGGATCACCCGGCGGAATATCTGGTCGATGCCGTCATGGCGCATCTCGGCATCGACGGGGAGCGAACGACCGACGGTCTCTCCGGCGGCGAGTCGCGCCGCGTCGCCCTCGCCCGTGCTCTCGTCTCGGAACCGGATGTCCTGCTGCTTGACGAGCCGACCAACCATCTCGACTTGCCGACCATCGAATGGCTGGAAGAGGAACTGGCCAATTTCAAGGGCGGCATCCTGCTGATCAGCCACGACCGGACCTTCCTCAGCAAGCTCTCCAACCGGACCTATTGGATCGACCGCGGCGAGGTGCGCCGCAACTCCGAGGGCTTCGCGGCCTTCCCCGACTGGGCGGACAAGGTGCTGGCCGACGAGGAAGCGACCCAGCGGCGGCTCAACAAGCAGATCGCCGAGGAGACCCGCTGGCTTCGCGAGGGGCTGACCGCCCGGCGCAAACGCAATATGGGCCGCGTGCGCACCCTGCTCGGCATGCGCCGCGAGCGGGCGGAACGGATCAAGCGTCCGGGCCTCGTGAATATGAGCGTCGGCGACGCCGAGGGCGGCAGCCAGCTCGTAATAGAGGCGAACCACATCTCGAAATCCTTTCCGCTGCCGGACGGCGGCGAGAAGAAGATCGCCACGGACTTCTCCACCATCGTCCGGCGCGGCGACCGCATCGGCCTTGTCGGCGCGAACGGCGCGGGCAAGACGACGCTGCTGAAGATGCTGATCGGCGAGGAAAAGCCGGACAAGGGTCGGGTCCGCGTCGGCTTCGGCGTCGAGACGGTCTATTTCGACCAGTACCGGGAGACGCTGGACGGCGAGGCGACGCTCTGGTCGACCCTCTGTCCTGGCGGCGGCGACACCATCTTCGTGCACGGCAAGCCGAAGCACGTGGTCTCCTATCTCCGCGACTTCCTCTTCGAGGAACGGCAGGCCCGCGCGCACGTCAAGAATCTCTCCGGCGGCGAACGCAACCGTCTGCTGCTGGCGAAACTCTTCGCCGCCCCGCACAACCTGCTGGTGCTCGACGAGCCGACCAACGACCTCGATATCGAGACCCTCGATCTGCTGCAGGAAGTGCTCGCGGACTATGACGGCACCATCATCCTGGTCAGTCATGACCGCGACTTTCTCGACCGCGTCGTGACCTCGGTCATCGCCGTCGAGGGCGACGGCAGGATCGAGGAGTTTGTCGGCGGGTTCAGCGACTATGCGGCGCTGCGCAACCGGGAAGAACCCGAAGCGCCATCCGCGCCGAAGAAGAAAGAAAGCAAACCCGCCGCCCAGCCCGAGAAACCGGCGCAGGCGAAGACGAAACTGAGCTACAAGGATCAGCGCGCGCTCGAAATGCTGCCCGGCCAAATCGAAAAGCTGGGCAAGGAGATCGCCGCACTGGAAGGAAAACTCGCCGATCCGGATCTTTTTACGAAGGATCCCGGCAGCTTCCAGAAAACCAGCGAACGGCTCGCGGCGGCCCAGGCCGAACTCGACGATGCCGAGACACAATGGCTCGAGTTGGAGGAAATGCGCGAAGATCTGGAGAAAGCACGCGCTTCATGAAGCCACTCGACATTCTGGTCGGCGTCATCGTCATGGTCGTCTGGGGAATGAATTTCGCCCTCGGCAAACTGGCGATGGCCGAGTTCCCGCCGATGATGCTCATCGGCCTGCGCTATCTTCTGACCGCCATTCTGCTGATCCCATTCCTGAAACCGCAGGGCATGAAGTTCGCGCACATCTTCGCGCTTTCGGTCACCCTCGGCGTCCTGCACTTCGCCTTCATGTTTACCGGCCTCAAGGGCACGGACGCGTCACTCGCGGCGATCGCGGCTCAGATCCAGGTGCCGTTCGCCGTCATTCTTGCGGTGATCTTCTTCCGGGAACGGCCGAACAAGAAGCAAATCCTCGGGATCGCCATTGCATTCACCGGCGTCGCCATGCTCGCCGGTGCGCCCAAGACCTCAAGCAGCCTGTTCGATCTCGGCCTCGTCATCATCGCCTCCCTGCTCTGGGGCCTTGCCCATATCCAGGTGAAATGGATGGGCGCGGTAAATCCCTTCGTGCTGAATGCCTGGATGGCCACACTGGCCGCGCCGATGATCCTCTCCGCCTCTCTCGTGATCGAGGACGGACATTGGGAAGCGCTACAGAATGCCGGGCTCGCCGGCTGGGGCGGAGTGGTCTACATGGCGGTCGGGGTGACCGTCTTCGGTTACGGCCTCTGGTACCGGATCCTGCAGAAATACGACGTCTCGCAGACCATGCCGCTCACCATTCTCGCCCCGCTCGTCGGCGCCGCGTCCGGGATCGTCTTCCTCGGCGAGCATATGGACGCCTTCCAGCTGACCGGCGCCGCGCTTACAATCGTCGGGGTCGGCGCCGTCACGACGGGCGGCAAGACCAAGGCGAAAGTGGAAGCCGAAAGCTAGGGGCCGCATGACGGACGCTCTCTCCATTATCGAACGGCCGTCTCCCAATAACGATGCGCGTCCGGGCGGAACCGCCGTCGATATCCTGCTGCTGCACTATACCGGGATGAAGAGCGCCGACGCGGCGCTTGACCGGCTGACGGACGCGAACGCGAAGGTCAGCGCGCATTACCTGATCGACGAGGACGGCACCTGCTGGCGCATGGTCGCGGAGGAACGCCGGGCCTGGCATGCGGGGGTCGCCTGCTGGGCGGGTGCGACGGACATCAATGCCCGCTCCATCGGCATCGAGCTGGTCAATCCGGGCCACCAGTTCGGCTACCGGCCGTTCCCGGCGCGGCAGATGGAAAGCCTGACGGCGCTTTGCCGCGACATCCTTGCACGCCATCCGATCCCACCGTCGTGCGTGCTCGGCCATTCCGACGTGGCGCCGGAGCGCAAGGAGGACCCGGGCGAACTGTTCGACTGGGCCGGTCTCGCGACGAACGGGGTCGGGCTCTGGCCGGAACGGGATACGTCCGGTGATCAGGAGTTGCCTTTCGAGAAAGCGATGCGGATGCTGACAGAGATCGGTTACGCAGCGCCGGAGACGCCTGTCATGTCCGGCCCTGCGCGCAATGTCCTGCTTGCGTTTCAAAGGCGCTGGCTGCCATCCGACCTTTGCGGAGCGCTGACGCCAGCAACGGCAGCCCGTATTCTCGAAGTCCATGCGGCGCTGAAGAGCGCATAAAAAACATCCCCCAAACAACGTCGTCATTCCCCCGAACGCGGGGACCCAGGGAAGACGGGTTCGACCCTACGATCTCTGAGTCCCACTTGCGTGGGGATGACGACCGTTTTAATTGCAAGCGAGTGAAACGCTACTCCATCACCGCGAGCACCACCGGCTGGGTCGCGCGGCCGAGATAGCCCTTCGTGTCGTAAAGATCGCTCGTGGTGATCCCGAGGCCGTTCGCGTTCCAGTGCGGCTGGGAGTCAACCGCCAGCCACTCTCCCTCGATCGGACGCTGGAGATGGATGGTGATTTCCGGGTTCGGGAACATCACCCGGTTCCGGTCGACCCAGTCCGGACGCGAGAGGCCGGTTGCCCAGTCGGCGAGCGAGAGCACGCGCGCGAGGCCGCCCATATCCTCGACCACCGGATTGCGGTGCCGCATCCAGATCCGCCCGCCCGCTTCGCGGCGCATCTCGCAGGCCTCGAAGAACCAGGGCGCGTCGGTGACGTGGCCGACATGGAAGGGTTCGCCGCCGACTTCGGCCGGGATCAGGTCCCGTTCTGGGATGAAGGAGAGCGGCTCCGCGGTCAGAAACAACCCTGACGCCGCGGCGCAGAGTTTGCCTTCCGAGGTGAGCTCGGCGGAGAGCTGGAGCGACCGCCGCCCCTGCCGGAGCGTGCGGACGGAGACCTGGATCGGCGCCATCGGGGTCGGGCGCAGAAGCGAGAGCGACATCTGCAGGCCGTCGCCGGCGCCGAGCTCGGCTGCCTGCCGCTCCATCGCCGCCGCGAGCAGCCCGCCGGAGACACCGCCATGCAGGCCCGGAAACGGTCCCTTGGCGAGCGGGCCCGGGAGCCAGTTTTCGCCGTCATATGTGCAAACGGGGGAAGCTTTCATGGCGAAAGCTTCCCCCGCTTTTGGTCTTCAAGTCCAGTGCCCGGACGGAACGGTATCCGTCACTCGAAACGTCATACCGGCGACGGCCGGTACCCAGAGGATTGCGAACTCCGTCCTACGTTCCCTGGGCCCCGGCCTCCGCCGGGGTGACGGTCTAGGTCCTTACTCCGCGGCGACCGCGACCTCGGTCGCATGGGCGCGAACGGTCTTCTCATAGGCCTCGACCAGCGTCCGGGTCATCTCGCCCGGCGTGAAGCTGTAGGTGCCGATCTTGCCGACCGGGGTCACTTCCGCGGCAGTGCCGGTGAGGAAGCATTCGGTGGCGCGGGTCATGTCTTCCGGGCGGATATGCCGCTCGACCACCTCGTAACCGTTGTCCTTGGCGAGCTGGATCACTGTGCGGCGGGTGATGCCGTCGAGGAAGCAGTCCGGCTTCGGCGTGTGCAAGCGGCCGTCATCCATCAGGAAGAAGATGTTCGCGCCGGTGGCCTCGGCGACATAGCCGCGATAATCGAGCATCAGCGCGTCGTGGAAACCGCGCGCCTCGGCGTCGTGCTTGCACATGGTGGCGATCATGTAGAGACCGGCCGCCTTGCTGTTCGTCGGCGCGGTGTCGGGAGCCGGGCGGCGCCATTTGCCGATGTCGAGGTTGATTCCCTTCATCTTCGCTTCCGGGTCGAAATAGGACGGCCATTCCCAGGCCGCGATGGCGAGATGAATGGTGTTCTTCTGTGCCGAGACCCCCATCATCTCGCTGCCGCGCCAGGCGACCGGACGGACATAGCCGTCGACGATGCCCATGGAGTCGATCACGGCCTGCTTGGCGGCCTCGATGGCATCGACGTCATAGGGGATCTTGAAGCCGAGGATTCCAGCGGAGCGGTGCAGGCGCTCGGTGTGCTCGCGCGACTTGAAAATACGGCCGCTATAAACCCGTTCGCCCTCGAAGACCGAACTGGCATAATGCAGCCCGTGGCTCAGTACATGAAGTTTGGCATCGCGCCAGTCAAGCAGCGCACCATCCATCCAGATGGCGCCGTCCCGATCGTCAAAAGGAAGCAGGCTCATGAGGTTTCATCCCGGCAAGCTCCAAAGTCTAACCCGTTCGATTTATTCAACTTGACGGGCTCTTTGGATAGATTGTTACCCAAACACGGCCTGAGAACTAACATTCAGAAGGAAATATGTCAACATGGTTGACGTAAAAAGCATGGCGAACCCGCTCTTCCTGCGGGAGGAGGAATTGAGGCAGGGCATCGAGATGCTGTTTTTCGCCTATCGCGACTTCACCGGAGAGCCGGACGCGATCCTCGGCGAGCTCGGTCTCGGACGGGCGCATCACCGGGTGATCTATTTCGTCGGGCGCAATCCCGAGATTACCGTCACGGACCTTCTGAAGATCCTCAAGATCACCAAGCAGAGCCTCTCGCGGGTGCTGAGCCAGCTCGTCAGCGAAGGCTATATCAACCAGGAGACGGACCAGGCGGACCGGCGTAAGAAGCTGCTGACCCTGACCGAAAAAGGCGTCGATCTCGAACGCAGTTTGACGGCGAACCAGAGGGCACGGATCGCCCGCGCCTACCGGGCCGCCGGCGCAGAGGCGGTACAGGGCTTCCGTGAGGTGCTGCGCGGTATCATTGACCCGGCGGACCAGGAGCGTTTCGAGATCGCCAGCCCGACCATGCCGGTTCCCCGGCGCAGCAAGGGACGCGGCTGACCGTGACCGAGGGGGACGACCTCGCACATATTCTCGTCGTCGACGACGACAGCCGTTTGCGCGACCTGCTGACCCGGTTTCTGAGCGAGAACGGCTTCCGGGTGACGGCCGCGGGCGACGCCGCCGATGCGCGGCGCAAGCTGGCCGCGATCGAATACGACCTGATCGTGCTCGACGTCATGATGCCGGGCGAGACCGGTTTCGAGCTGACCCGCGCCCTGCGCAAGACACGGGAACTGCCGATCCTCCTCCTGACCGCGATGGGCGAGGTCGAGAACCGGATCGAGGGCCTGGAGACCGGTGCCGACGACTACCTGACCAAGCCGTTCGAACCGCGCGAGCTGCTGCTGCGCATCCGCACCATCCTGCGCCGGACCCGCTCCGTGCCTGAGGTCGCCGACGCCGGCAACGAGGTCACCTTCGGCCCCTACAGCTACGATCGGACCCAGGGCGAGCTGACCAAAGGCGGGCAGACCGTGCATCTGACGGAATCAGAGGCCCTGTTGCTCGGCTGCTTCGCGCAGGTCCCGGGACGTACCCTCAGCCGCGAGGACCTCGTCGCGCGCAATGCGGTGAATGGGCACGAGCGCGCGGTCGACGTGCAGATCAACCGGCTGCGCCGCAAGATCGAGAAGGATCCGAAGTTTCCGCGCTTCCTGCAGACCGTGCGCGGCAAGGGCTATGTCCTGAAAGCCACACCACCGGGCACGTAGACGCTCGATGACGGCCCGGTTCCTATCCGTCGGCTGGAAATTCACCTAGTATGCGCCACGTCCGGTCCAACCGGGCAGTGCGAACAGAGAGAGCTGCAACCGCCTCATGGCAACGCTTGCCGAAAACAGTCCCAGAACCCGCAAACAGTCCTGGCTGAAACGCCACTTGCCGAAGACGCTGTTCGGCCGGGCGCTGGCGATTTTCCTGACGCCGCTGATCCTGATGCAGGCGATCTCGACCTTCGTCTTCTACGACCGCCACTGGGACACCATGGTGCGACGGCTGGCGAGCTCGCTCGCCGGCGAGGTTGCGATGCTGGTCGACGAGGTTGAGGAGGATTCGAGCCCGGCCTCGCTGGCGCGGATCGACCGCAAGGCCCGCAACAGTCTCGCTTTGGTCGTCACCTACCGGGCCGGGGCGATCCTGGAAAACCGGACAAGCGATACCCTGTTCGATCCGACGCTGCGCCAGATGCTCAGATCCATGGAAGAGCAGGTCCGCCGGCCGTTCGTCGTCAATCTGGATACGGACGAGCGGCAGATCGCGATCGAGGTCCAGCTGCCGGACGGCGTGCTTGAGATCCTCGCGCACGAGAAACGGCTCTACAGTTCGACGACCTATATCTTCGTCATGTGGATGCTCGGCAGCGCGCTGATCCTTTTCGCCATCGCACTGATCTTCATGCGCAACCAGATCCGGCCAATCCGCAGATTGGCGATCGCCGCCCGCGCCTTCGGCCTCGGACGGGAGGTGGCGGACTTCAAGCCGGAAGGCGCCAAGGAGGTGCGGCAGGCGGCCGAGGCCTTCCAGCAGATGCGGGCGCGGATCCGGCGCCAGATCAAGCAGCGCACCGACATGCTGAGCGGCGTCTCGCACGACCTGCGGACCCCGCTCACCCGCATGAAACTTCAGCTCGCGATGCTCGGCGACGATACCGCGGTCCGCGAGCTCCAGGCCGACGTGCAGGACATGGAACGGATGGTCGAAGGCTATCTCGCCTTTGCGCGGGGCGAAGGGACGGAAGCCGCCGTCACAACCGACATAAAGTCCCTGCTCGGCGATTTCGCCATCGGCGAGCGGCGGGGCGGGGCGCCCCTGGAACTCGAGCTGACCACACAGCCGCTGCCACCCGTGGAGCTGAAGCCGCAATCGGTGAAACGGGCACTCGCGAACCTCGTGTCCAACGCGAGGCGGCACGCAAAGACGGTTCGGATCACGCTGCAGGCAAGCGAGGACGCCTTCGAGATCTTCGTCGACGATGACGGTCCGGGCATCCCGGAAGAGGACCGGGGCCGCGTCTTCAAACCGTTCTACCGCGGCGACCCCTCGCGCAACCCCGAAACCGGCGGCACCGGCCTCGGCCTCACCATCGCGCGCGACATCGTGCACAGCCATGGTGGCGAGATCGGTCTGGAAAACTCGCCCCTCGGCGGCCTGAGGGTGCGGATAAGAATCCCGGTATGACCGGGCGCTAGAACAGCCGGCCGCCGTTCGGCACCTTCAGGTCCGGGCCGAGCAGCACGACCCCGCCCTCCTCGTCGGGAAATCCGACGACCAGGCACTCGCTCATGAACTTGCCGATCTGCTTCGGCGGGAAGTTCACCACGCCGGCGACCTGGCGCCCCTTGAGCGCTTCCGGCTCGTAATGCTTGGTGATCTGGGCCGATGTCTTGCGCGTGCCGATCTCCGGGCCGAAATCGACCCAGAGCTTGATTGCCGGATTGCGCGCTTCCGGAAAAGGCTGGGCGTCGATCACGGTCCCGACGCGGATGTCGACCTTCAGGAAATCGGAATAGTCGATGGTCATGCTCTGCTCCCGTTTGGAGCGGACCTAAGGCGGCTGGGCGCGGCAGGTGAAGAGGAATTGCCCCCACACAAACAAAGAGCCGCCGGCGTGATCACGCCGGCGGCTCTTGGTCAGATCCCTGGAAGAAGGATTACTTCTTCGAGGAGAGGCTCTGCACTTCGTCGAGGCTTTCGGCGATCCGCTTGTTGATCACGTCGAAGGCTTCCTGGTTCGACTTGGCGAGCATCTCGGAGATCTCGCGGATGTTCGCGACGGTCCGCTCGATGGTCGTCTTGACGGTCTCGGCCTGCTTCGCGACACGGTCTTCCGGCGCACCCTGGGCCATCAGCTCGCCGAGCGCCTTCTGGGATTCGGCGATCGCCTGCTGGAACAGTTCGGCCTGACGCTTGCCGATCGCCTGCATGCCTTCGGCGGCCAGCTGGTTCGCGGCGGTGATCGCCTCGATGTTCTTCTGCTGGGCGTTCATCAGCGCGTCGGCGTCGATGCCCGGCATCTTGAATTCGGTCATGATTTTCTGGAAGTCGATATTGAGGAAGGGATTTTCCTGCTTAGCCATTGGACGTCTCCACTTATCCGCTTCGCCGGTCACCCGTAGCGAGAGACCAGACTGTTGATCCGGCACTTTATTACTGCATTGCAGCGCAGCTGCCGCACGTTGTGATTGGCGGTATATCGGGATATTTAGTGAAAATGTCAAGAGTAAATGTTGCACCGCAACAAAACTGTCGCGTGCAAAAAGACACTTAATACGTGCGAGGTTTTTTCGTCCGGAACGGCGAAGAAGCGACCAGCTCGTCGAGCTTCCTGAGACGCTTGTCGAGCGCCGCCATCGTGGGGCCGAGATCTTCGCTGCGATCATCCAACCACACATTGAGGACGGAAACATAAAGCGCGGCCAATACCTTGCGCCGCAGGCATCCGATCGGCCCCCGGGTCCCGATACCGCTCAGATGGAGCACGTCTCCCATAGCGGAATGTAGCCGCGGCAGGCCACCAAGCGCCATGCAGGGGTCCCGCCGCGCCGCCTTGAGCAGCGCCGAATAGCCGCCGCGATGCTCCTGAAGCAGTTCGAAACGGGTCATCAGCGCGTCAAATAGCCGCTCCGGCGCCGGCAGGTCCGGGTCTTCCGCGTCGGGATCGACAGCGGCCACCGCTTCGCGATCAAACCGGTCCGCGATCCCGTCCAGCAAGGCACGCTTGGTGCGGAAACTGCGCTCAAGCTCAACCGGCGGCAGCCCGGCATGCTCGGCCACATCGTGCAGGGTCAGAGCGAACCAGCCACGCGCGCCGGCAACGTCGAGTGCCGCGTCGAGGATCTTGTCGGTATCAACAGAGGACATCATCCGCTCTCTTGCCGGTTATCCCCTCGATATGGGCCAGCAAGAGACGGAAGCAAGATCGCCGGACTTAGCCGGCCAGTTCGCGAGACCGGTCGGCGGCGGCCTTGAGGGCACGATCGAAGACCGGGCCGATGCCGTCATCGGCCATCAGAACCTTCAGGGCCTCGGCCGTGGTTCCGCCAGGGCTGGTCACGTTCTGCCGAAGCTGAGCCGCCGGTTCGTCCGAAAGACGTGCGAGCTCACCCGCGCCGGAAACCGTGGCCGAAGCGAGACGCATCGCGAGGTCGGCCGGCAGACCAAGCTTCTCGCCCGCCGCCGCCATGACCTCGATCAGCAGGAAGACATAGGCCGGGCCGCTTCCCGAGACCGCTGTCACCGCGTCGATCAGGCCCTCGCTCGGGACTTCCAGAGCCTCGCCGACGGAGGAGAGCAGATCGCCGGCGAGATCCATCTGCGCCTGGCTCGCCGCCGTGTTGCCGACATAGGCGGTGATCCCGCGCCCGACGGCGGCAGGCGTGTTCGGCATCGAGCGGATGATCGCGGCGTCGGTCCCGAGCAGATTCTCGAAATAGGAAATGGTCTTTCCGGCGGCGATCGAGAGGAACGCCGTTTCCGGACCGGCATAGCGCGCGAGAGGTGCCGCCTCGTCCATGACCTGCGGCTTCAGCGCGAGGATGACCATGCCCGGATGGAAATCCGCCGGGATCTGGTCCTGGTCGCGGACGATCGTCACGCCGTCGGTATTCTCGAATTTTTTCGTCGCGGCCTCTGCGCGCTCGACCACGCAGACTCCGTGGGCGGCGTAGCCTTTTTCAAGCCAGCCTTGAAGAAGGGCACCGCCCATTTTGCCGCATCCCAGCAGCAGGAGAGATTTGTTCATTGGGAGCTCAAGCTTCTCCGACAACATCCAGCAGGGAGGCCTGCATGGCCTCTTCCGCCGATTTACCGCCCCAGATCACGAACTGGAACGCGGGGAAGAAACGTTCGCATTCGGTCAGGGCCACATCCACAAGATCCTCGAGCTGCTCGACGCTGGCCGAGTGGGCACCGCGCAGCAGGCTGGTCTGACGGAACATCGGCGTGCCGTCCTCGGTCGAAAGATCGAAATGACCGAGCCAGAGCTTCTCGTTGATCATCGCCAGGAGGGAATGCACCTCTCGCCGCTTCTCGACCGGAACCCGGCTTTCGAAAATGCAGGAAAAGTGGAGG
This sequence comes from Nisaea sediminum, assembly GCF_014904705.1. Lineage (NCBI taxonomy): Bacteria > Pseudomonadati > Pseudomonadota > Alphaproteobacteria > Rhodospirillales > Thalassobaculaceae > Nisaea > Nisaea sediminum. The sequence continues at coordinate 72,342 of NZ_JACZCQ010000008.1, read as the reverse complement.
GCTCCCATATCCTCCTGCCAGAGGAAAAAGAGCCTGTAATCCGCCCAGCGGCCTTGAATTTCGACTGCAAGTTCGTCGCTGCTTGCGCGCTCGTGAGCCCAGTCGTTGGCTCCGACAATTTCCTCCATCAGGTCTAACGGATTACGGGGAACTTCAACCGTTTCGACGTAAGTCAGAGACATACTATCTAACCCCCTCTGAGAGGCGCGCTGTCCGGCGCTCCGGGGCGATCGTAGACAGGAAGGCTTGGTCACGCGGACCGCCGAACACAGCCCGACTAGATCTAGCGTGGTGCCAATCGCCAAGCACCACGACAAGTAGACTCTCAAATGAGAGTCATGCGATCAACCTATATTTCGTGGGTCCCTACCGAAAACTAGGTATATTTAGTTTTCATTACAAAACAGTAGCTTATTTGTCTTTTGTCGCATTCTGGATTCCCGCCTTCGCGGAAGCCCCTGTTTTGGACTGCTTAGGCGCCCGGCGCACGGTTCTCGCCTTACCGTCCTTCAGAGCGGCGATTTCCTTCTCCAGCGCGGAAATCCGCTTGGCGAGGGCCTCCTGCTCCTTCCGGGCGGCAGCGGCCTGATCCCGTACGGCCGCGAACTCCTCGTAGGTGACGAGGTCATGCTCGCCGAGGAATCGCTCGAACTGCTGACGAATCATCTGTTCGAATTCCTCGCGGACGCCCGCCGCCGCCGACATCGCGCCGCTCGCCATCTTGGCGAGGTCGTCAAAAAATCTGTTGCTCGTCTGCATCGGCGGCTCCTTCCGTCCGGCTTCGGCACCGTTCGGACCCAGACCTACTACTTTCGGGCTTGCGAAAGCAATCGGCGTCGGGCCAGAACAGCCATATGGTGTCATGCGCCGTGGCGGAAAAGGCAGAGGGCCGATTGCCGCGGCCGGGAAGGATGCGCTCATGATTGTTGTCACCGGCGGCGCCGGCTTCATCGGATCGAACCTGGTCGCGGCGCTCAGCGAGCGCGAGGACACCGCCCGCGACCTTGTAGTCTGCGATACCCTGGGCAGCGGTGAGAAGTGGCGCAACATCGCGAAGCGCGAACTCGCCGACCTGATTCCGCCGGAGGATCTCTTCGGCTTCCTCGACGAACACAAGGACATGGTCGAGACCGTGTTCCATCTCGGCGCCAGCTCCTCGACCACCGAGCGCGACGCCGACTTCATCGTCAAACAGAACTTCCGCACCTCGATCGATCTCTGGAAATGGTGCGCCGACAATGATGCCAGCCTGATCTACGCATCTTCGGCCGCGACCTACGGAGACGGCACGGAAGGTTTCGACGACGATGCCAGTCTCGATGGCCTCGCCCGCCTGCAGCCGCTGAATCCATACGGCTGGAGCAAGCACCTCTTCGACCGCCGTATCGCGCGACTGGTCGCCGAAGGCCGCAAGACCCCGAAACAATGGGCCGGCCTGAAGTTCTTCAATGTCTATGGCCCCAACGAAGCGCATAAAGGCGGTCAGAAGAGTGTCGTCGCGCAGATCTATCCGCGCGCCGCGGCCAATCTTCCGGCGACCCTGTTCCGCTCGCACCACCCGGACTACGAGGATGGCGGCCAGCTCCGGGATTTCGTCTGGGTCGGCGATTGCGTCGACGTGATGCTGTGGCTGCACGACACACCGGACGTTTCGGGCCTGTTCAATCTCGGCACCGGCCAGGCGCGGTCCTTCGCCGATCTCGCCCGCGCGGTCTATGTCGCGCTCGGCAAGGATCCGCGGATCGATTTCGTCGACACTCCGGTCGAGATCCGCGACCGCTACCAGTATTTCACCCAGGCCAACATGGACAAGCTGCGCAGCGCCGGGTACCCGGGCCAGTTCACCTCGCTCGAGGAAGGCGTCCGGCGCTACGTGCAGGATTTCCTGGATTCCGACGACCCCTATCGCTGACAGCGGGAGCCCGGCCTCATGGAGCAGAGTTTTCTGCAGTTCCCGAACATCGATCCGGTGATCTTCTCCATCGGTCCCTTCGCGATCCGCTGGTACGCGCTTGCCTATATCGCCGGGCTACTTCTGGGCTGGCGCTACTGCGTCCATCTCTGCCGGCAGGCGCCGCGCTTCATGGAGCCGCAGGCGCTCGACGACCTGCTGGTCTATGCCACCCTCGGCGTCGTGCTCGGCGGGCGGATCGGCTACGTGCTGTTCTACAATCCGGCCTACTATTTCGAGAACCCCGCGCAGATCCTCCAGGTCTGGCAGGGCGGCATGGCGTTCCACGGCGGCATGCTCGGCACCGTCCTCGGGCTGGTGGTCTTCGCGCTCCGGCGCGGCATCAATCCGCTCGCCGTCGGCGACATGGTCGCGGCGGCGGCGCCGATCGGACTGTTCTTCGGGCGCATCGCCAATTTCATCAATGGCGAGCTGTTCGGCCGGCCGGGCGACGTGCCCTGGGCGATGGTGTTCCCGAACGGCGGGCCGGAGCCACGGCATCCGAGCCAGCTCTATGAAGCCGCGCTCGAAGGTGCCCTGCTCTTCAGCTTGCTCGCCTTCCTGATCTGGCGCACGGACATCAGGCGCTATCCGGGCGCGGTAGGCGGCCTGTTCCTCGCCGGCTACGGGATCGCACGCTTCACCGTCGAATTCTTCCGCGAGCCTGACGCCCAGCTCGGCTATCTCTTCGCCGGGGCGACCATGGGTCAGCTTCTCTCCCTGCCCATGATCATCGTCGGCATCGGCGTCGCGCTCTGGGCCCGGCGCCGCCCGGCCATGACCGAGGGCGCATGACCGACGGACCGCTTGTCCAACATCTGAAAGACCTGACCGCCGCCGAAGGACCTCTGAGCGTCGCGCGCTACATGCAGGAAGTCCTGCTCCATCCGGAGCACGGCTATTACACACGGCGAGAACCCTTCGGAACGCAGGGCGACTTCATCACCGCACCGGAAATCTGCCAGGTCTTCGGCGAGCTGATCGGGCTCTGGTGCGCCTCGGTCTGGCAACAGTCCGGATCGCCCGAACGCGTCGCCCTCGTCGAATTCGGCCCCGGGCGCGGCACCTTGATGGCGGATGCTCTCAGGGCTGCCCGAATTGTTCCCGGCTTCTCAGAAGCCGTAGAGGTGCATCTGGTCGAGGCAAGTCCGCGACTGCGCGAGATCCAGCGGACGGCTCTTTCCGGCATCGAAGTGACCTGGCACGACGTGCCCGGCACCCTTCCCGCCTGCCCCTCACTCATGACCGGCAACGAGTTTTTCGATGCGCTACCTATCCATCAGCTCGTCTTTCGGTCCGGCACCTGGCAGGAACGATGCATTGGCTGGGATGTCGAGAAAAGCGGGTTGAGCTGGACCGCGCAGGCTGCATCCGCGGACTTGGCCGCGCTGGTCCCGGCAACGGCCGGGACGCCGGAAGAAGGCGATATTTTCGAGATCTCCGTCGATGCACGCGCGCACATGAAAGAGATCACCCGGCACATCGATCGCCACGGCGGCGCCGGGCTCTTCATCGACTACGGTCACGGCCGGAGCGCTTTCGGCGATACCTTCCAGGCGGTGAGGGCCCACAAGCCTGTTGATCCGCTTTCCGTGCCGGGCACGGCGGACCTGACGGCCCATGTCGATTTCGACGCCCTTCTCGGTACCGCCGCAGCCACTGGCTGCTTCGGGTTCGGAACCGTCACACAGAGCGCCTTCCTGACGGCGCTCGGGATCGAACAAAGGGTCCAACGGCTGCTGCAGAAGGCCTCGGAGGCACAGGCTGCGACGCTGCGCAGCGGCGCACGCCGCTTGATCGATCCGGCTGAAATGGGCACGCTGTTCAAGGTCATAGCGGTTGCCGCTCCGAAATTGGGTGAATTGCCCGGGTTCGGCCCGCCGAGAGACCAGGCACGGACGTGAGAGGGGACGCGAGAGCGTGATCCAGCTTGACGAGTTGAATACGGACAAGATCCGCCATGCCTTCTATACGAGGCGCGGCGGCGTCAGCCAGGGCATATACCGTTCGCTGAATTGCGGATTCGGCTCGGGAGACCAGCGCAAATCCGTCGCGGCGAATCGCGCCCGCACGATGGCCGCCCTCGACTGCGAGCCGGAAATTCTCGTCACCTGCAACCAGATACATTCCAGCATCGTACACGTGCTCGACAGCGACGAGCGGCCTGCGGAGCCGCCGCGTGCCGACGGCCTGGTGACAATCCGCAAGAACGTCGCGCTCGGTGTTCTGACCGCCGATTGCGCTCCGGTCCTGTTCTCCGATCCGGCGGACGGGATCATCGGCGCCTGCCACGCCGGCTGGCGCGGCGCGCTGAACGGCATTATCGAAGCGACGGTGGATGCGATGATCGAGCTCGGCGCCAGGCCGGACAACATTCAGGCCGCGGTCGGCCCCTGCATCGGCCGGGCGTCCTACGAGGTTGGCCCCGAATTCCCGCAGCCTTTCCTCGAGCAGGACCGCAACAACGCCGAATTCTTCTCGCCCGGCGAGCGCGAGGGACATTTCCAGTTCGACCTTTCGAATTACTGCGCCTCACGCCTGTCGCGGCTAAGGCTGGGCGAGATCTACCGACTCGACTGCGATACCTGCCGCGACGAGCCGAACTTCTTCAGCTACCGGCGCTCCCGTCTTCGCGAGGAGCCGGATTACGGGCGCCAGCTCTCCACCATCGTCATCGCGGAGTAGCATCGTGCTGCATTTCACCGAGGAAGAACTCGCGGGCCGCCGCGCGCGCGCCATCTCGCTCATGGAAGAGCGTGGCCTCGACGGGCTGCTGATGTTCCGTCAAGAAAGCATGTTCTACCTGACCGGCTACGACACTTTCGGTTTCTGTTTCTTCCAATGCCTCTATCTCGGCACCGACGGGCGGCTCGCGCTGATCACCCGGGCGCCGGATCTGAGGCAGGCCCAGAACACCAGCATGGTCGGTGACATCCGGATCTGGGTGGACCGCGACGGCGCAACGCCGGCGAGCGAGCTCAAGGCGATGCTGAGCGAGTTCGGCTGCGCCGGAAAAACCCTCGGGATCGAGTACGAGGCCTATGGCCTGACGGCCCGCAACGGCATGGCAGTCAATGCCGAGCTGGAAGGATTCTGCACGCTGAGGGACGAGTCCGAACTGGTCTCGGAACTTCGGGTCGTCAAATCACCGGCGGAACTCGCCTATGTACGCCGGGCCGCGGAGCTGGCGGACGACGCCCTCTTGGCGGCGCACGAGCTGACCGCGCCGGGCGCCTTCGAGGGCGACATTCTCGCCGCCATGCAGGGCGCCGTCTTCAAGGGCGGCGGCGACTATCCGGGTAACGAGTTCATCATCGGATCCGGCTCGGACGCCCTGCTCTGCCGCTATTTCACCGGACGGCGGACACTGGCACCCCAGGATCAACTCACACTGGAGTTCGCCGGGGCCTACCGGCACTACCATGCCTGCATGATGCGGACGATCCCGGTCGGACCGGTGAGGGACGAGCATATCGACATGCACTCCGCCTGCGTCGAAGCGCTGGAGGCCTGCCGCGACGCGCTCCGTCCCGGCGGGACCGTCGGCTCGGTGTTCGACGCCCACGCGGCGGTGATGGACCGGCGCGGCTACCGCCACGCCCGCATGAATGCCTGCGGCTACTCGCTGGGTGCGGTCTTCGCGCCGATCTGGATGGACTACCCGATGTTCTACCATGCGAATCCGGTAGTGATCCGGTCGGGCATGGTGTTCTTCGCGCATATGATCCTGATGGACAGCGAGAAGGACCTTGCGATGAATGTCGGCGAGACCTTTATTGTGACCGATGACGGCAACGAGCGGCTCTCCAAACTCCCGCTCGATCTGGTTTGCCGATAACCGAAGACGCGGAGCGCCGCGGCGATGCCTCACCTGCAGATCCTCTTCGCGGCAACCCTCCTCGGGCTGCTTGTCAGCTGCATTCTGGTCGTTTAAAGCGACGCCCATGAGAAACGCAGCCCGGCCCCGTCCCGGCCGCTCCTTCCCGGGCGCGGTCCTCGTCCTCCTGATGGCACTCGCGCTCGCGGCCTGCGGCGAGATCCCCCGCCCGTTCGCGCCGGAATTCGACAAGAAATCCTACAACGCGTTCCTGTTCGTCCCGGAGACCGCCGGCATACATGTCGAACCGGTGGAAGGACCGGTCCCGTGGGTCGGCGAGGCGATGGCGCGGGCCATGGCCGGTGCCCTGGTCGATCACAATGTCGTCGCGAGCGACAGGACCCGCAATCGCCGCAGCTTCATTCTGAAGAGCCGGGGCTATCAGCAGCTCCGCAATGACGGGCCCGCGGAACTCGTGATGGACTGGACCCTGGTCACCCCCGAAGGGGAGAAAGTCGGCGAGAAGACCGTGATTTCCGTCCCGCCGCCCGCCTTCTGGGAAGAGCCGGAAGACGCGCATTTCGCGGAGATCGCGGAAGCGACGGCGCCAGGGGTCGCCGCATGGCTGGTCCCGGAGATCGGCACCCGCACCGCGGCCGACCTGCCGCCCGTGCAGCTCGACCTGATCGACGGTCCCAATCAGCACGGCAACGCGATCCTGCGCCAGACCATGCTCCTCAGGCTGCAGTCGCGCGGCATCGAGATCGTCGACAGCAGCGCCATTCCCGACGGCGCACTGTCCCTCAAGGGCCGGATCGACATAAAGCCGCTGAACGGCGAGACCGACCTTGTCGCGATTTCCTGGCGCCTCGCCGATCCCCGCGAACGCGAGATCGGCGTGATCGATCAGAACAATACCGTGCCCGCCGGGAGCATGGAGAAAAGCTGGCTCAGCGCCGCCCCCCTGATCGCCGACGGCGCGCTCGAGGGCCTGCTGCCGCTTCTGGAGGCCTACGAGCGCCAAAGGATAGGCGGTAATACCGTCATAAAGCGGCAATAACCCTTGCACCTTTTCGACCCGCGCTGATATGGTCCGCCCGCTTTCAAAGACGCCGCGCTACTGGGCATCCGGCTCAGCTCTACAGGGACTTCGCCGCCTCCTTTCCCAACTAGCGACCACAGGGCACGAATGTCAGACGTTCGTATGAAGATCTTGGCCTGCAACAGCAACAGGCCGCTGGCGGAAACCATCGCCGCCTACCTGAACATGCCGTTGACGAAAGCCGATGTCCGGCGCTTCTCCGACATGGAAGTGTTCGTCGAGATCCAGGAAAACGTACGCGGCGAGGATGTCTTCGTCATCCAGCCGACCTCCTATCCGGCAAACGACAACCTCATGGAACTGCTGGTGACGCTCGATGCGCTGAAACGCGCGTCCGCACGGCGCATCACGGCGGTCATTCCCTATTACGGCTATGCCCGCCAGGATCGGAAGTCCGGCTCCCGCACGCCGATCTCCGCCAAACTTGTCGCGAACCTGATCACCGTCGCGGGCGCGGACCGGGTCCTGACCATCGATCTGCATGCGGGTCAGATCCAGGGTTTCTTCGACATCCCGACCGACAACCTCTTCGCCGCACCGGTGTTCCACAAGGACATCACCGACCGCTATGGCGACGAGCAGATCACCATCGTCTCGCCGGATGTCGGCGGCGTCGTGCGGGCCCGCGCGCTCGCCAAGCCGCTGAATGCAGATCTCGCCATCATCGACAAGCGGCGCGAGCGCGCCGGCGTGTCCGAAGTGATGAACATCATCGGCGACGTGAAGGACAAGCGCTGCATCCTGGTCGACGACATCGTCGACAGCGGCGGCACGCTCTGCAACGCCGCCGAGGCCCTGATCGAGTCCGGTGCGGTCTCCGTCGACGCCTACATCACCCATGGCGTGCTCTCCGGCGGTGCCGTTGCGCGCATCACCTCCTCGCCGCTGCAGTCGCTGGTCACCACCGACAGCATCGCGACGACGGAAGCCGTCCGCGTTGCCCGGAATATCCGGCAGATTTCCGTCGCCCCGCTGCTCGGCGAGTCGATCCGGCGTATCGCCGAGGAACGCTCGGTTTCCAGCCTCTTCAATTTCTGACCGGACCCGCGCAGGGCGCAGGATCCGGCTTGGCGTAAAAGGCTGGCTTTTTCCCGCGAAAGCCACTAAAACGCCCCGCTCATCCGTTCCGCTTGACGGGTCGGCACCCCTGGAGGTCGGCCGTGGGCGGGACTTTTCTATTGGAGATACGAAATGTCTGACGTGATCGAACTGAGCGCCCAGACGCGTGACCGGGTCGGTAAGGGGTCCGCCCGCGCTGCCCGTCGTGCGGGGCTCGTCCCGGCCGTTATCTACGGCGACAAGAAAGACCCGGTTTCCATTACCCTGGAAGAGCGGGTGCTGGTGAAGCAGCTGCATCAGGCCGGCTTCTTCTCGACCCTGATCGACCTCGATATCGAGGGCAAGAAGCATCGCGTGCTCGCGCGCGACGTGCAGCTCCACCCGGTCTCCGACCGTCCGGAGCATGTCGACTTCCTGCGGATCAGCGCAACCTCGACGATCCACGTCGAAGTGCCGGTCGAGTTCACCAACGAAGAGAAATGCCCGGGCCTCAAGGCCGGCGGCGTTCTCAACGTCGTGCGCCACGAAGTCGAGGTGAGCTGCCGTCCGGACCAGATGCCGCACTCGCTCATCATCAACCTCGAAGGCTACAAGGTCGGCGACAGCATCCATATCAGCGCCGTCGACATGCCGGAAGGCGTCGCCCCGACCATCACCGATCGTGACTTCACCGTCGCCACCATCGCCGCTCCGTCGGCGCTCCGCGGCAAGTCCGAAGATGAAGCGGACGAGGCGGACGAAGCCGAAGAGGCTGAGGAAGACGAAGAGTAATCCACCTAGCGACGCCGCGCTGAATATGGCGCGGCGTTTCGGGAAGGGACCGTGCGATGTTTCTGTTCGTTGGCCTAGGCAATCCCGGGCCGAAATACGAGCTGACGCGCCATAATATCGGGTTCCTCGTCGCCGACGAGATCGCCTCGAGCTACGGTTTCGGCCCCTTCCGCGCCCGTTTCCAGGCCCTCACCGCCGACGGCACCGTCGGTGGTGAGAAGGTCCTGCTGATGAAACCGACCACCTTCATGAACGAGTCCGGCCGCGCGGTCGGCGAGGCGGTCCGTTTCTTCAAGATCCCGCTCGAAAACATCATCGTCTTCTATGACGAGATCGACCTTGCCCCCGGCAAGATCCGTGTGAAGCGCGGCGGTGGCGCTGGCGGTCACAACGGCATCCGCAGCATCGATGCGCATGTCGGCAAGGAGTACTGGCGGGTCCGCCTCGGGGTCGGCCATCCGGGCGACAAGAACCGGGTGAAGGACTACGTGTTGAACGATTTCGCGAAGGCGGAACGCGAGGGCTGGCTGTCGAAGCTGATCCCGGCGGTCGCCGACGAGGCGGATTTGCTGGTCAAGGGTGAGGACGGCAGCTTCATGAGCCGGGTCAGCCAGGCCGTGTTCCCGCAGCGGCCGAAGCCGCCGAAACCGAAAAACCTGCCCAAGGCCGAGGAGGCCGGCGGCACAGAAGACAACAGTCAGGATCGTTAGTCATGGGCTTCAAGTGCGGCATCGTCGGTCTGCCAAATGTCGGCAAATCCACCCTTTTCAATGCCCTGACGCAGACGGCCGCGGCCGAAGCGGCGAACTATCCCTTCTGCACCATCGAGCCTAATACCGGCCGCGTCGCCGTGCCGGATCCCCGCCTCGACAAGCTCGCCGAGCTCGCCGGCTCGAAGCAGATCCTGCCGACACAGCTTGAGTTCGTCGACATCGCCGGTCTGGTCCGTGGCGCCAGCAAGGGCGAAGGCCTCGGCAACCAGTTCCTCGCCAACATCCGCGAGGTCGATGCTATCGTGCACGTCCTGCGCTGCTTCGAGTCCGATGACATCACCCATGTCGAGGGCTCGGTCGATCCGCTGCGCGATGCCGAGACCATCGACACCGAGCTGATGCTCTCGGACCTCGATAGCCTGGAGCGCCGGGTCGCGCCGCTGGAGAAGAAAGCGAAGTCCGGCGACAAGGACGCGAAGACCCAGGTCGCGATCATGACCCGGATCCTCGACGCGCTCCGCGACGGCAAGCCGGGCCGCTCCATCAAGGACTGGAGCCCGGAAGAAAAGAAGATCGTCGACACGCTGCAGCTCCTGACCACCAAGCCGGTGCTCTATGTCTGCAACGTCGAGGAAGAGAACTCCGCCGAGGGCAACGGGAATTCCGCCAAGGTCTTCAAGATGGCGGAAGCCGAAGGCGCCGTCGCGGTCGTCATTTCCGCCGCCATCGAAGCCGAGATCGCGCAGCTCGGCAGCGCAGAGGAAAAGAAAGAATTCCTGGAGACCCTCGGCCTCGAGGAAACCGGCCTCGCCCGCGTGATCCGCGCCGGCTACAGCCTGCTCGACCTGCTCACCTTCTTCACCGTCGGCCCGAAGGAGGCCCGCGCCTGGACCGTTGGTCGCGGCGCCAAGGCGCCGAACGCGGCGGGCGTGATCCATACCGATTTCGAACGCGGCTTCATTCGCGCCGAGACCATCTCCTACGACGATTTCGTCGCCTGCGGCGGTGAGAGCGGTGCTAAGGAAGCTGGCAAGATGCGGGTCGAGGGTTCGGAATACCTGGTGAAAGACGGCGACGTCTTCCACTTCCGCTTCAACGTCTGAGCCTGGCGGCGGGCCTCACGGCCCGCCATGGACGAGGACGGGCAAGCCCTCCCCCGTCTCCGGCGCCTCGAAATACCCCGAGATCAGGTCGAACTCCGCTTCGCTCGGCGAGAAAGCGTGCGCGCCGGACGCATTGCGTTCGCATAGCCGCTTTTTGCAGGCCACGTCCGGCAGGTCGAGATAGTGGAGCAAGGCAGAAACGCCCGCCTCCTCCGCAATGCCGCGCATCCAGCTGCGCAGCGTCCGCGTGTTCGCGGGAAAATCGAGTGCGATGGAATTGCCCGCCTTCAGTAGCGCGACCAGATGCGGCGAGAGCGTCGCGCGCAGGCGCGCGGAGCAGCGGATATAATCGTCGAAGCTCTCCATCTCGGGGCCGAAGAGACCGCTTATCCAGTCATCCTCCGAGATCAGGAGAGCGCCGGACTGATGGGCGAGACGTTTGGCGAGCGTGGATTTACCGGCGGCGATCTTGCCGCAGAACAGGTGCAGTGTGGTGGACATGGCGCTTTTCCGAGACCGGGCGGCATGGGCCCGGATGCGGGTCTTCCCGCAGGGGTGAAACAGGGACAGCTGACGACCCGGCCTGAACCTTCAGACCGGGCCGCTAATAACTCGGCGCACCATCCTGGCCGCCGCCCTGTTTACCAGCGCATGCATGCGTCATGATTACTCCCGCCGGTGCGCGCCGTCACGCGGAATCCGGTTTGCGCGCTTCCGCCACGGGCACTAGAGTCCGCGCCGAGCGATTATTCAGGGAGAGACTGATGGGCGAATTCATCCAGCTGACGGCGTCCGACGGGCATAAGTTCGACGCCTATCTCGCACAGCCGAAAGGCAAGGCGCGGGGCGGTGTCGTGATCGTGCAGGAGATTTTCGGTATCAACGCGCATATCCGCAGCGTAGCCGACGATTACGCCTCGGAAGGCTATCTCGCGGTCGCGCCGGCGCTGTTCGACCGGATCGAACCGAAGATCGAACTCGGCTACGAGGCCGAGGACATCGAGAAAGGCCGGGACTACAAGGGCCGCTGCGCAGATGACGCGGCGCTGCTCGATATCGCCGCGGCACAGGGCACGGCGGCGGCGGCCGGCAAGGTCGGTGTGGTCGGCTACTGCTGGGGAGGTTATCTCGCCTGGCTCGCGACGACCCGCCTCGACGGTTTCGATGCCGGCGCGAGCTACTACGGCGGCGGGATCGGCTCGGTCGCGACCGAGAAGCCCAAATGCCCGGTGATCTTCCATTTCGGCGAGCAGGACCACGCGATCCCGATGGAGGACGTGAACAAGGTCAAGGCCGCGCATCCGGAACTGACGGTCAACCTCTACCCCGCCGGTCACGGCTTCAACTGCGACCATCGCGGCAGCTATGACGCCACCAGCGCCAAGATTGCCCGCGAGCGCACTCTGGAACTCTTCGCCGACAAGATCGGCTGAGCAGAGAACAATCTGGCCAGGACTGAGAGCGATCGAGCCTCAAGAGCAGTCCTGGCCGGCAACATGCCGAAGCCCGGTAGACGAGCACCCCAAGAGTGGAATCCCTCAGCATCCCGATCGATTACCGAGACCCGGCCTGGATCGCAGTCGCGTTTCTCTCCGGCCTCTTGGTCCGGCAGATCAACCTGCCCCCGATGGTCGGCTTTCTCATGGCCGGGTTCGTCCTGCATCTTCTCGGAGCCGAGAACGATGCGTTCCTGCTGGCGGTTGCCGATACCGGCGTCCTCCTGCTGCTTTTCACCATCGGACTTAAACTGAGGTTGGAAAGTCTTGCCCGCCCCGAGATTTGGGCGACGACCGGTCTTCACATGGCCTCGTCCGTCGCGCTGTTGGTCTGCTCCGTGCTGGCCCTCGGCTGGGCGGGGCTGCTTCTGTTCGACGATGTGGACTTCAGCAGCGCCCTGATCCTCGCCTTCGCGCTGTCCTTTTCGAGTACCGTTTTTGCCGTGAAGATGCTGGAGGACCGGGGCACCATGATGTCCCGCTACGGCCAGGTCGCCATCGGCATCCTGATCATGCAGGACATCGCCGCCGTGATCTTCCTGGCCGCATCCGCCGGCAAGCTTCCTTCGATATGGGCGCTCGGACTGCTCGCGCTGATCCCGGCGCGGCATCTGCTCGGCCACTTGATGGACCGGAGCGGGCATGGCGAGCTGCTGGCCGTTTTCGGCTTCGCCATCGCCCTCTCGGGAGCGGCGCTCTTCGATCTGGTCGGCCTGAAAGAGGATCTCGGTGCCCTGGTGGCCGGCGTCCTTCTGGCGCACCACCCGAAGGCCAAACATCTCTCGAACACCCTCATGAGCTTCAAGGATGTATTCCTTGTCTGCTTCTTCCTGACCATCGGATTGACCGGACTGCCAAGCTGGGAAACCGCGGGAACGGCCCTCGTCCTGCTGGTCTTCCTCCCGATCAAGACCCTTCTTTTCGTTTTGCTCCTTATCCGGTTCCGAATGAGAGCGCGCGGGTCCACCATGGGCGGACTGGCGCTCGGCAATTACTCCGAGTTCGGCCTGATCGTCGTCGCCATTGCCATCGGCGCCGGCTGGCTCGCCCCCGAATGGCTGACGGTAACGGCCCTTGCCCTGTCCGCCTCTCTCGTCATCGCCTCGTCGATCAATATCTTCGCAACCGGAATCTATGTCCGGATGCAGCATTGGCTCGCCGGTCTGGAGACCAAAGAACGCCTGCCCGGAGACGAGGACATCGATCTTGGGGGGCATCGCATCCTCGTGTTCGGAATGGGCCGTGTCGGACGATCCGCCTATGACGAGATGCAGGAACTGGCCGACGGGCGGATCATGGGGATCGACCTCGACGAGATCCAGGTCGCCAAGAGCCGCGACGAGGGTCGCAATGTCGTCCGGGGGGATGCGACAAATCCGGAATTCTGGTCGCGCCTCATCGCGCCGCACCACAAGACCGAGATGGTTCTGCTTGCGATGTCGAACCACAACTCGAACCTGGAGGCGGCACAGCGCATGCGGGAGCGCGGCTATACGGGGCCGATCGTCTCGACGTCCCTATTCCCTGACCAGGAAGCGGAGCTGTTGGAAAACGGCATCGATGAGGTCTTCAACATTTACGAGGAAGCCGGAAGCGGCGCCGCAACGCGCATGCACGAGCTGTTGAAAGGCGTGCGACAGTAAGCGCCGCTTTCGCGGATCCGAGGGCTAGATACCGGGCAGTTCATAATCCCTGAACCGCTCCCGAAGCTCCCGCTTCGAGAGCTTTCCGGTCGCGGTGTGCGGCAATTCGTCGACGAAGACGACATCGTCCGGCAGCCAGAGTTTCGCGACCTTATCCGCGAGAAATTCTTTCATCTCCGCCGCCGTCAGCCGGGCACCCTCCTTCAGCACGGCGACCAGCAGCGGCCGCTCGCCCCATTTCGGATGCGCCGCCGCGATCACCGCACATTCGGCGATCGCCGGATGGGCCAGCGCAGCGCTCTCGAGATCGATCGAGCTGATCCATTCGCCGCCGGACTTGATGACGTCCTTGGTCCGGTCGACGAGGAACAGGAAGCCCTCCGGATCGATCCGGGCGACGTCCCCAGTCTTGAGCCAACCCTCCTCGTCAAAAGCTCCCTCGGAAGCTTCCTCGTCGTTGAAATAGGCGTTCATGATCGCGGCGCCCCGGACATGCAGCTCGCCGAAAGCGACCCCGTCATGAGGCAGCCGGTTGCCGTCGGCATCGACGATCTTGAACTCGACCCCGAACATCCGCCGGCCTTGCGCGGTCTTCAGATGCATGCGCTCCGCCTCGGGCAGAGCACGGTGACGTGGCGTAAAGGCCCCCACAGCGCCGACCGGGCTCATCTCCGTCATGCCCCAGCCGTGGATGACGTTGACGCCGAAATCGCGTTCGAATTCCTCGATCATCGGCTTCGGCGCGGCAGAGCCGCCGATCAGCACGTTCTCGAAACCATCCGGTTTGCGGCCCTGTTTGCGCATCTCCGCGAGCAACCCGAACCAGACCGTGGGCACGCCCCAGCTGGTATTGACCTTTTCCCCGTCCATGAAGGCGAAGAGTCCGGGCCCGTCGAGCCGCGGCCCCGGCAGGATGAAGTTCGTCCCGACCAGGGGCGCCGCGAAGGGCAGCCCCCAGGCATTCACATGGAAGAGCGGCACCACCGGCAGCAGGGACCGTTCGGGCCGGAGCCCGATCTTCTCCGCCACCGCGAGAAGCCCCATGGTGTGGATCAGAGTGGAACGGTGCGAATAGAGCACGCCCTTCGGATTGCCCGTAGTCCCCGAGGTGTAGCAAAGGCCCGAGGCCTGCCGCTCGTCCAGTTCCGGCCAGACGATGCTGTCCGGCTGCCCGCTCAGAAGTTCCTCGTAGACAAGGACATCGAGCCCGGTCTCCGGCAGATCCTCCCGCGCGCAGAGAACGACGTAGCGGAGATCCTTCGGCAACCGGTCCGCCAGCTTCTCGACCAGCGGCAGGAAGCTCGTCTCCAGGAACAGGATCCGGTCCGCCGCATGACCGACGATATAGAGAATCTGATCCTCGAACAGACGCGGGTTGATGGTGTGACAGACGGCGCCGATGCCGGAGATCGCGTAATAGAGCTCGAAATGCCGGTAGCCGTTCCAGGCCAGCGTCGCCACCCGGTCGCCGTCGCCGATCCCGAGCTCCTTCAATGCATTGGCGAGGCGGCTCACCCGCCGGTGCGCGTCGGCATAGCTGTAGCGATGCACGTCCCCCTCGACCCGCGCCGAGACGACGGACGCGTCACCGTGAATCTCCGCGGCAAAATCGAGGATACTCGGAACCGTCAGCGGACGGTCCATCATGTTCCCTGGCAGCATTCGTTTCCTCCGGCAGAGGCCGGGCTCTCCGGCCCGGTCCGGTGCGTGTCGGCGCCGAGTCTAGCAAGCGTCGCGGAGACTTGAACAGGCCCCCGCATTGCCGCCCGGCGCGCGTGGCGCCATAGTTCCGTCAAACGAAGGGAAAACGGGAGGGACCGGAATGGAACATCAGGCATTCGCCGCTGGAAATGTCGCGCTGGTGACTGGCGCCGCCCTCGGGATCGGCCGCGCCGCGGCGCTGAAATTCGCCCGGATGGGTCTCCGGGTCTGCATGGTGGACCTGCCGTCCGACGATCTGGATGCGAGCTTCGAGGAAGTCAGTTCGGCCGCGTCGGACGAGGTCGCGGCGGTCCCGGCCGATGTCTCGGATCTGAAGGCGATGGAGGGCCTCCGGGACTCGGTCGGACGCCATTTCGGAGGTGTCGACATCCTCATGAACAACGCCGCCTCGCGCGCCGGGCGCGGCTTCGACGCTGATCTCGCGGATTGGCGCCGGCTGGTGGAGGTCAATCTCTGGGGCGTGATCCACGGCGTGAAATGCTTCCTGCCAGGAATGGGCGCGGGCGGAAAACCGGGCGTGATCGTGAATGTCGGTTCCAAGCAGGGCATCACCAACCCGCCGGGCCACCCGGTCTACAATCTCAGCAAGGCGGCGGTGAAATCCTACACCGAGAGCCTTGCGCACGAGCTCCGGACCAACGGCCCAACCTCGGTGACGGCGCATCTCCTGGTGCCCGGCTGGACCACCACCGGCAAGAACGAGCACAAGCCCGGCGCCTGGCTGCCGGAGCAGGTCGTGGATTACATGCTGAAAGGCATCGATGCCGGAAGCTTCTACATCATCTGCCCGGACGGCGAGGTCTCGGAGGCGGAGGACCGGCGACGCATTCTCTGGGGCGCGGGCGACATCACCGAAGACCGCCCCGCCCTCTCCCGCTGGCATCCGGACTGGAAGGCGGCCTTCGAGACTTTCGAAGTCTAGCTCTTCGCGACCTCGATCACCGTGCGACCGCGGACGCCGCCCTCGAGGATCTTCTTCCCGAGTTCGGGGAGGTCCTCCAGCGTGTGCCGCTCGATCATGTGATGCAGCTTCTGCATCGGCAGGTCCGTGGCGATCCGCTTCCAGATGCCGAGCCGGCGTTCCTTCGGGCACATCACGGAATCGATGCCGAGGATGCTGACCCCGCGGAGCAGGAAGGGCAGCACGGTGGTGTGCAGCTCGTTCCCACCTGCGAGCCCGACGGCGGCGACGGCGCTGCCGTATTTCATCTGCGTCAGCACGTTGGAGAGGGTCGGCCCGGCGACATTGTCGATGCAGCCGGCGAAACGCTCGCCCGCGAGCGGACGCGAGGGCGCCTGCGCCAGTTCGGCACGGTCGATCACCTGCGCGGCGCCGAGATCGGTCAGATAGCTGGCCTGCTCCGGGCGCCCCGTAGAGCCCGCCACCGAATAGCCGAGATTGGCGAGGATCGCGGTCGCCACACTGCCAACGCCGCCGGCAGCCCCGGTGATGAGAACGTCGCCCTGATCCTTCTGAAGGCCGTGCCGCTCCAGCGTGTCGACGGAGAGCATCGCCGTGAAGCCCGCCGTTCCGATCGCCATCGCGTCGTCGAGCCCGATCCCGTCCGGCAGCTTCACCAGCCAGTCGCCGCTGACACGCGCCAGTTCGCCATACCCGCCCCAGTGGATCTCGCCGACCCGCCAGCCGGTCAGCACGACCTTGTCGCCCGGCTGGTAGTCCGGGTGCTCGGAGCTTTCGACAATGCCAGAGAAATCGACGCCCGGGATATGCGGATAGTCGCGCACCAGGCGACCGATGCCGTTCATCACCATGCCGTCCTTGTAGTTCAGCGTGGTGTAGGCGACGCGCACCGTGACATCGCCCTCCGGCAGATCCTCGACCGGGACCTGCTCTATGGCGGCTGTCACTTTCCGGTCCGCCTCGCGCAGCAGAATTGCTTTGAATGTCTCGGTCATTCCTCGATCCCCCCTCAGAAATCAAATCTCATCGCGACCCGGCTGGAGACTGGATATCCGCCTGCCTCCGCGAAGAGCGCGTTTTTCAGTGTCTCCGTCAGCCCGTCCCCAGAAAGCGGCCTGAACCCGATGCGCTCGTAATAGGGTGCATTCCACGGCACATCGGCGAAGGTCGTCAATGTCAGATGCCCGAAACCGCGCCCGGCGAAGAAGCGGCCGAGCGACCGGACCAGCCCGGCCGTCCGCTTTGCGCCGGCATGGACCGGATCGACATCGAGCTGCCGCAGGTGAAGTCCGTCGCCGGACGGCAGAACGCGAAGTGCGCCGACCGGCCGGTCCCGGTCATCGACAGAGACCCAGAGCCACCATCGGTCCTGCGCCGCGGCAAGTTCCTCAGCAGTGTCCGGTTCATGCTCGGCAATTTCCGGATATGGGCTTTCAAGAAACAGGCGGCCCGCCGCGCGCTGGATCTCCCGGATGCGTTCAATCTCATCCGGGCGCGCCAGCCGGCTGGGGCCGCCATTCATCGCCGTCACGACAAGCCGCTTAGCGCAGCGGCTCGAGGATGGAGACGTAGTTCGCGACCGCGGCTCCGCCCATGTTGAAAATACCGCCGATCTTCGCGCCCTTGACCTGCATGTCGCCGGCATCGCCGCGCAGCTGCATCGACGTCATGACATGCATCGAGACGCCGGTCGCGCCGATCGGATGGCCCTTGGCCTTCAGCCCGCCGGACGGGTTCACAGGCAGCTTGCCGTCCTTGTAGGTCCAGCCTTCCTTGACCGCCCGCGCGCCTTCGCCCGGCGCCGTCAGGCCCATGGCCTCGTATTCCAGCAACTCGGCGATGGTGAAGCAGTCATGGGTCTCGACGAAGCTGAGATCGTCGAGCGTCAGGTTCGCCGCGCCGAGCGCCTGCTTCCAGGCCTGGCCGCAGCCCTCGAAGCGGATGATGTCGCGCTTCGACATCGGCAGGAAGTCGTTGACCTGCGCCGCCGCCCGGAAGGCGATCGCCTTGTCCCGGCCGAGCGCCGTCTCGACGTCGGTCAGCACCAGCGCCGCCGCACCGTCGGAGACGAGCGAGCAGTCGGTACGCTTCAGCGGCCCGGCGACGAACGGGTTCTTTTCCGACTCGTTGCGGCAGAACTCGTAACCGAGATCCTTGCGCATCTGGGCGTAGGGATTGTGCACGCCGTTCGCGTGGTTCTTCGACGCGATCAGGGCGAGCGCGTCGGACTGGTCGCCGTGGCGCTGGTAATAGGCCTGGGCAATCTGACCGAAGACGCCGGCGAAACCACCTTCGATGCCGGCCTCTTCCTTCAGATAGCTCGCCTTCAGCAGCGTCTCGCCGATCTGCTTGCCCGGCAGCTTGGTCATCTGCTCGACGCCGACGCAGAGCACGACGCGCGCCTTCTTCGCGGCGATCAGGTTCAGCCCCTGATGCACGGCGGCGCTGCCCGTGGCGCAGGCATTCTCGACCCGGGTGGCCGGCTTGAAGCGGAAATCGTCGGAGCTCTGGAACACCAGGCTGGCGGTGAAATCCTGCGGCGAGAAACCGCCGTTGAAATGGCCGAGATAGACGGCATCCACGTCCTTCGGCTCGAAGCCGGCATCGGCGACGGCCTCGGCCGCGACCTTGACGATCATGCTCTCGACGTCTTCGTCCTCATGCTTCCCGAAGGGCATGTGGGACCAGCCAACGATACATCCGGTCATACGACTTACTCCCTGAGTTTCTGCGCCGCGGACGCGGCTTTGCTTCTCCCTAACAGAAATCGGGAAGAGAGTCCCAACCTACAATGCTGCGGTGCGGGACGGGATCGGTGACGTTCCGGAACGGGCGGGAATCAATCGAGAGCGAGCAAGGCGATACCTATTCTGGTCTTCAACAGGTGAATTCTGTCCCGCAATTCGCTCAGCGGCCTGTTGTAGCTCGCCGCGCTGCCCGGCTGAATGGTCGCGTCGGTATTGAACGGACCCGACTTCGACTGCTGCTCGTTGAGGGCGATCTGGCTGGCGATGACCGGCAGCAGCGCGTCGATACGCTTGCCGATCTCGGTGCCTTTCGACTTCAACTGCACCTCGATCCGGCCTTTCGCCGTGGGTCCGGCAGCGGGCAAGGCAGCGGCGAGCTCCCGCCATTCCGCTCCGTCCAGGGCGAGGGAGTTCAGCAATTCCTTCAGGGAGGGCGACTGGCCGGTCATGATCGCGCCGGGTACCAGTCTTCCGGCTGCGGCCTTGATCCAGCTCCATTCCGCGTCAAATGCGGGCGGATCGGATGTCTCGACAGGCGGGAGATCGATCACGTATCCCCTGATGGGTGCGGTGCTCACGAAATTCTGCCGGATGAACTCGTCGCTGCCCGTCATGCGCCCTAGTCCTCCACAATGTCAGCAACGACATAGGAGATGAACAGCGCCTTATCTTTCTCAAAGTCTGGAGGCTTGCCGAAGGGACGCATCGGCCCATCCGTTATGTGCGGTGCTTGCAAGCATTTCGTCAGCACTTCTTCACGACGACCGACGCGAGGACGAATGTCTTCAATCACATCCATTTGGTAATCGATAAATTTGAGACCCTCTTCCACGCGTTCTGCCGTGAGCCAGTGAGCGGCGTTGATCTGCCCCCGCCCCAGCGCGGTGGTCCAGCGTCCGATCAAGTAGGCGAAACGTGTCCCGATCGGGTAATCTTCCATAAGAGATGTTGCCTCATCGAGGGTCAAAGGGTCGTCGGACGATCCGGTGATATCGACAGTTGCACGTCTACCGCGAGGATTGATGCGCCCGAGAACAAAGTGCAGTCCTTTCACCTGATGGTCGAGGGTCTCCCGGCCCTTTGAGGCGCGCGGCAATCGCTTCAGACCTTCCCAGTAAGCGCCGAAAATTTCATCGCAATCTAGCGGCGGCGCCCGGTGATCGGGGAACTTGTCCAAGAGAATCTTTATCCAGGAACTGCAATTTCCCGTGTCCACGACGCCGCATAGCGTACAGAAAGCACAATTCAAACCAGCAGCCACCGCATTGCTCGCATCATTGACAGGATTGAAGACGGGCATGCACCGAACCTCTCGATATGCCTCAGGAACAGAGACGCACGGAACCCGTTCTGTGAACGGTGTAAGGCGGGAACCTGTTCCACATGCCGTCAGAAATACGCGGCGTTGCCGTAGAAGTTAGGATTGCCATTTCGCCATTCCGAGAATGTCGTGATGAATTGCTGCTGCAAGCCGACATCCGCCGTCACCTCCACCTGCCGTTCCGGATGGTCGCTGTCGAGCCCGAACGCTTCGAACATGGCGTCGATGTTCTCTGTCAGAAGTTCCGCAAATCCGTCGCCTTCCGCCCCGGTCTGCACGGTCGCCTGGTAAGCCAGAAGCAATACGACGATGCGGAACTCCCCGAAGCTGATGGATTCCTCCTCCCGGTCGGTTACCTCGCCGTATGAGAAGGAAGGAGGTTCCTTGCCATATCCAAGGCCGGCCGCGACCCGCAGCACCATCAGGGGCAGCCTGTCGTATAAGACTTCGGGCTGCAGCAATGCAATCAGGGCCTGCCTGAGGCCGGCAAACTCCGGCTCGTCGCTTGCGCAATACATCACCACGGTGTCGAGCTTGTCGTTCTGACCCGGCCCGAGAAACTTCATCACCGAAACCGCGTTCTGGGCATCCATGACCCCGGCAATGTTGCCGACCGCGTCGACCATGCGCTGAGGAAGGACATCCAACACAAAACGCGCGTCTGCGACCGGCCGGTCGCCTTGCGGAGCCAGGTAGATATAGTCGTTGCTGAAGTACATATTGAGATAAGCGTAATACATCAGGGCGCCCGCCTCTTGCGACTGCGCTTCGACATTCAGTGCGACGGCCTCGAACAATTCCCAGAAATCATTGTCAACTTTCGACGTTTGGGTTTGGAATGTCCGCCGCCGGACAACGTCGGTATGGATCGTGTTCAAGGCCTGATTGAGGTCCTCGCCATCTGCGACGACCGGTCTGTCATCATTGTTCGTAGGCGCCAGGTTGGCATAAAGGTCATACATCTCCTCCGGATCCGGATCCGGCCCGTCCGGATGCTGGATTCGATACGCCACCAACCAGTCCCGAAAAACGACAACAGACGGATCCATTTGCCGGGTCCTTCGCTTATTTGAGTTTGGGATAGGCACCCGGATTTGCGGCGACAGCCGCAAGGCCGGATTGGGTTGCCTTCAGCGACGCGCTCTTGACCGTTGCGGGGAAGTCGGCATTGCCGGCCGCCTCGCTTTCTGTGATGCGCGAAACCTCCGTTTCGAAACTGTCGGGGGGAGCAATCATTGCGTTGAAGTCGCTGCCGATCACGGTCAGCACGGACGCAATCGAATCCGAGAGAGTGGCGTCCGTCGCCTGCTGCCGCCGTGCGAGTACCCGGGCACTATCCTGATCCAGAGGCCCCGTTGCGCGGATCTTGTTCTGATCGGCAATCACCGCCGCTGCCAGGGTATCGTCAAATCCGTCAAAACCGAGCGACAACGCCTGCAATCGGGAATTCAGCGCCCTCGTGTCGACCGTTCCGCGCTTCGCCTGCTGCACCAGCGCCTCGTCGTAGAGTGCATCCGCACCCGCGATCTGGCGTCTCAGGCCGGCGATGGCATCGTTGATTTTGTCCTGCGCGGACTTCGGGTGAAATCCGTTCGAATTTCGGTTGTAGCTGTCTACGGCGATCGCGAATTGCGACGAGTAAGGACTTAGCTCGGAGGATTTCCCCGGAGTTCCGCCGCTGGCCATGGAAGTCTCCCGCGCTGTCATTCCTTGTGACAACGCGTGACGGGGCCATTTGTGAACGCTTCAGTTATCGATGCGACAGATCGCGCCGACCGGTCAGAGCGTCTCGACGAAACGGACCGGTTTGCCGGTCGGGCCGCCGACAAGTTCGTCCTCGCGCATGACGAACTTGCCGCGCACCAGCGTCGCCATCACCCAGCCGGTGACCTGCTTGCCGTCGAACGGGGTCCAGCCGCATTTGCTGGCGATCCAGTCGTTGGTGATGGTGCGCTTCGCCTTCAGGTCCACCACCGCGAAGTCGGCATCGTAGCCGCGCGCGATCCGGCCCTTGGCTGCAATGTTGTAGACCCGCTGGGGACCTGCGGAGGTGAGCTCGACCAGACGGCGGAGCGAGAGCCTTCCCTCGTGCACATGGTTCAGCATGTTGACCAGCAGGGTCTGCACCCCGGTCATGCCGCTCGGGCTCTGCGGATAGGGCTTCGCCTTCTCCTCAAGCGTGTGCGGCGCGTGATCGGAGCCGATGACGTCGACCACGCCTTCCTCGATCGCGCGCCAGAGCGCGGCGCGGTGACGCTCCTCGCGCACCGGCGGGTTCATCTGCGCGCGGGTGCCAAGTTCCTCGTAGCAATCGGGCGCGGTCAGCGTCAGATGGTTCGGCGTCACCTCGACGGTCGCGACGTCCTTGTTGGCGGCGAGGATTTCCATCTCCTCCGCCGTCGTCACGTGCAGGATATGCACCGGGCGTCCGGCCTCGCGGGAGAGTTTCAGGATCCGCTTGGTCGCCCGGACCGCGGTCTCCTCGTCGCGCCAGATATTGTGGACGCGGGGATGGCCTTCCTTCTCGGCGATATGCTTGCGCTCCTCCAGCCGGTACTCGTCCTCGGCATGGACGGCGAAGCGGCGGCGGCCGTCGGCGAGGATCCTCGCCAGGGTCCCGTCGTCCTTCGCCAGCAGCGAGCCGGTCGAGGAGCCCATGAAGATCTTGATGCCCGGGCAGCCCGGCAGGTTCTCGTATTCGTGCAGCCTGCCGACATTCTCCGCCGAACCGCCGACGAAGAACGCGAAATCGACCCAGCCGCCCTTCTCGCCCCGTGCGATCTTGTCGGCATGGGTCTCCGGCGACAGCGTCAGCGGCGTGGTGTTCGGCATCTCGAAGATCGCCGTCACCCCGCCCATGGCGGCCGCCATGGTGCCGTGCGTGATGTCTTCCTTGTGTTCGGCGCCCGGCTCGCGGAAATGGACCTGGGTGTCGATCACGCCGGGCAGGATGTGGAGGCCGGTCGCATCGAATACTTCCGGCGCCTTGTCCGGATCGAAGCTGCCGAGGCCGGCGATCTTGCCGTCCTTCACCGCGATATCCATCACTTCGATCGCGCCGGGCGTGGCGACGGTGCCGTTCTTCAGGATCAGATCGTAGTGGGACATGGGGCGGGCCTTTCGGGCGGTTCGGTCACGGAAGCGCTAGCGATACCCTCCAAGGGGCCTCGAAGACAAGCTTGGGGCTACGCACACGAGACAAGTGACGAACCGCGCACAAACGGCTACGACGTCATTGGGGAATACAATGTCGAATGCGTTTGGGGAGCATCCATGACGTTCGAAAGCAGCGGGGCCGGCAGCATCGGACCGGCCGGCGAGAAGGAGCTCGCTAAGCACGAGCTCAGCTTCGATACGAGCGGAGCGGGCGGGCTGATCGGCCTGCATATCGTGAACCTGATCTTCATGGCCCTGACCCTGATGGTCTACCGTTTCTGGGCGCTCACCCGCGTCCGCCGCGCGGTCTGGCCGCGCATGAGGCTCGACGGATCGCCACTCGAATATGCCGGGAACGGGCTGGAGATCTTCCTCGGTTTCCTGAAGGTCTTCGTCCTGATCCTCGTGCCCTACATCCTCGCGTCGAACTGGATCAACTCCAACGTCGTCGACCCCAAACTCGGCCTCGACCCGACCTTCGCGGCGCTTTATCTCCTGCTCGGTATCGGCGCGGTCTTCCTGCTCTCCGCCGCGCGCTATCTCGCCTACCGCTATCGGGTGAACCGGACGCAATGGCGCGGCATCCGCGGCTCCGTCGGGGGTGCCGCTTACGTCTACGGCCTCCGGGTAATCTTCTATTACTTCCTGACCCTGATCTCGTTTGGCGTCCTCAAGCCCTGGGCGGATATCAGGATCCTGCAATACCGGATCGAGAATACGAAATTCGGCGGCCGCCCTCTGGCCTTCGATGCAACCGCGCGCGGCCTCTGGCTGCCGTACATCGTGTTCCTTGCGTTGTACCTAGGTTTCCTTGGTAGCTTTTTCGTTCCCTATCTGACGCTGTTCGGGGATTTCCTCGTCGCTCTGTTCTCCGGCAACTTGAACGGCGCCAATCTTGAGCTTAATGACGAGGACCTCAAATCCGCCGCTATCGGAACGTCTTTCGGCTTGGCGCTCGTCTTAGTCCTCGGCGCCGGGCTCGCCTATCTGAACTATCTGGTGGTGTTCTGGAAGAACGTGGTCGGCAAGCTCCGCTTCGGCCGGGCCCGTTTCAGTTTCCGGCCGACCCGATGGCAGATCTTCTGCCTCTTCCTCGGCAATGCGCTGATCGTTCAGCTCACCTTCTGGCTACTGCTTCCGATTGCCTGGCTGCGCAAGGGCAAGTTCCTGGCGAAGCATCTCGTGATTATCGGAGATCTCGACGAGGACGAGCTAGTGCAGGCGGAGTTCGAGACCGGCACCACCGGCGAGGGCTTCCTCGGCGATTTCGATCTGGCCTAGACGCATGGGATCGCATTTCTTCGACGGTGCCACTCCGAAGCGCCACGATATCGAGCCAGACATCGGTCCAGAAGGCATCGCTTTCAAGACCGAGCGGGGCACGCTTGCTTGGCGTTACGAGGACCTGATCCGGATCTGGGATTACCGGCCCCAGGAGCATCTCGCCTTCACCCATAGACGGCATCAGGACAGCCGGCTGATCATCGAGGAAACCTGGGCGACCGAAACCGTCGCCCGGCAGGCCCCGCGGCTGGTCGAGCGCGGCCGCGAGCGCTGGCGCCATACCGGGATCGCAGCGGGCCTCAGCCTCGGCGTGCTCGCCCTGATCGCCGGGCTCTATTTCTTCGTGCCGCCGGTGATGGACCGCCTCGCACGCGCAATGCCCTGGTCCTTCGAGGCCGCCGACCGGCCGGAGCTCGACGCGCTCGCCATTATGATCGGCAAGCGATGTACCGCCGAAGAACCGAACCGCATCCTGCGCGGTCTCGTCGAGGATCTGCTGAAGACCGCAGAGTTCCCGCATCCGATCACCGTCGACGTCACCAGCTCGAAGATGGTGAACGCCCTGACCTTCGCCGGCGGACGGATCGTGCTGTTGCGGGGACTGATCCAGAAGGCGCGCAGCCCGAACGAGCTCGCAGCCGTGATCGGTCACGAGATCGGTCATGTCGTGCACCGGGACCATACGGAGCGCTGGATGCGCCAGAACGCGCTTGGCGCAGCGTCGGTCCTGCTTTTCGGCTTCGACGGTAGCAGCACGATCGGGCAGACCGTCTTCGAGACCGGGCTCTCCCTCTCCTTTTCCCGGGACAGCGAACGCGACGCGGATCGCTATGCCCTGCGCCTGCTCAACCGCCTGGATCTCGACCCGGCCGGGGGTGCGGAGTTCTTCGAGCGCATGAAGGGCAAAGGCAATCTCTCGGGCCTGTTGCCGGGCTATCTCAGCACCCACCCCGACAATGACGGCCGTGCGGCGCTCTTCCGCGAACAGGGGACCGGCTCAAGGCAGGCACTGACATCGCGGGACTGGCTGATCCTGAAACAGATCTGCGACGAGACCGGCTAGAGCGGCTTGCCCGCCATCGCTTCTGTCAACGTATCCAGCCGCTCCTTGATGTGCGGCATGTGCGGATTGATCTCTAGCGCGGCGCGGAAGGCCTTGATGGCACCGTCGGGGCTCTCGAGCTGCTGGTAGATCAGGCCGAGCCCGGAAAGCGCGCCGAAATGGCGAGGCTCGAGCGCCAGCGTCCGCTCGATATCCCGGACCGAGCCCGCATAGTCGCCGGTGAAATAGAGCAAGGTCGCACGCTTGTTCCAGGCCTCGGCGAAATCGGGGGCGACGTCGATGACAACGCTGAACATCCGGATCGCGCGCTCCAGATGCCCCGCATTCATCAGCAGCAGGCCTTCGTTAAAGCGCATCTCCGCTTCGACATCGGCACCGTGCTCGGACCAGATGCCCCAGATCTCGCGCTCGATATAGCGCGCGTCGGTGACGGAGGCGGCGGTCTTCAGCTCCTCGAACAGCGGATCAAGGCGCGGATCGCGCTGGTCCGCCACCGCCTGGAAGGCGGACAGAAGGGTTAGGATCGTGGCGACGAAAAGACTGCGCATTTTTCTAACCTAGCGCAGCCTGCCCCCGAGCCAAGTCTCAACCCATCACATATGGTCGAGCGCGTCCGGCTTCGGTCCGCCCGTCGCCCAGTCCAGAAGCTCGACCGTATGGACGATCGGCACCTCGGTCCCGGAGCCGATCTGCGTGATACAGCCGAGGTTTCCGGCGGCGATCACTTCCGGTCGCGTCTTGGCGATATTCGACACCTTCCGGTCACGCAGGCGCGTGGCGAGCTGCGGCTGCAGCATGTTGTAGGTTCCGGCGGAACCGCAACAGAGATGGCCTTCCGGAACATCGCTGACAGTGAAACCGGCTTTCCTCAGCAGCGCCTGCGGCAGGCTCTTGATCTTCTGGCCATGCTGCATGGAACAGGCGGAATGGTAGGTCACCCGCATGCTCTCGCCTGCCACCGTTTCCGGCAGGCCGATCTCGGTCAGCAATTCGGTCACGTCCTTCGCCTTGGCGGCGATCCGCGCTGCCTTCTCCGCGTAGGCCTTATCCTCGCGCAGCAGAAAGCCGTAATCCTTCACCGTGGTGCCGCAGCCCGAAGCGTTGATCACCACCGCGTCGAGACCGCCCCCTTCCGCCTCCAGCGCCGCCCAGGCATCGATATTGGCGCGGGCGGAAGCCTTGGCGCTCTCCTCCTTGCCCATGTGATGGGTCAGCGCGCCGCAGCAGCCGGCGCTCTTCGGCACCACGACCTCGACGCCGAGCCGGGTCAGCAGGCGGATCGTCGCGTCGTTGATCGAGGGCGCGAGCGCCCGCTGGGCGCAGCCGGCCAGCATTGCGACCCGCATCTTCCGGGATCCGGCCGCCACGTGTGTGCCCGGCTTGTCAAGCGGGCTGCGCACCGGGAAGCGCTTCGGCGCGAGCGACAGCATCGCCTTGATCCGGCCGCCCAGCGCGTCGCCGAAGATCCCGGCGAAAGGCCGCGCCATCGACGCGCCGAGCAGAGCGAAGCGGAAGCGGTTCGGATAAGGCAGCAGGAAGGCGAGGAGCGCGCGCAGAGCCCGGTCGAGCAGCGGACGGCTGTAGGTCTCCTCGATATGGGTGCGGGCGTGGTCGACCAGGTGCATGTAGTTCACACCGGAAGGGCAGGTCGTCATGCAGGAGAGGCAGGAAAGGCAGCGGTCGACATGGCGCACGACCTCGTCGTTTGCCGGTTTGCCGTTCTCCAGCATGTCCTTGATCAGGTAGATCCGCCCGCGCGGACTGTCGAGCTCGTCGCCGAGCAGGACAAAGGTCGGGCAGGTCGCGGTACAGAAGCCGCAATGCACGCATTTGCGCAGGATGGACTCTGATTCCTTCACCGCGGGATCGGCGAGTTGGGCGAGGGTGAAATTGGTCTGCATCTCTCGTCGCCCTCTCAGATCCCCGCATACATGCGGCCGGGGTTGAGGACCTGATTCGGATCGAAACTCTCCTTCACCCGTCGGCTGAGCGCCGCGATCGGCGCGGCCTGCGGATGGAAGACCGGGACCGCGGCGCGCACGTCTTTTGCCGCCCGCATCAGCGTCGCATGTCCGCCCGCCGCATCGACGGCGGCGCGCACCTCGCCGGCCGAGGCATCGTTGGAAGCCGGGAGCTGGAGCCAGATCAGACCACCCGCCCAGTCGGAGAACCAGGCGGCACCGTCAAGTTTCGAAAGCTCCGCCGCGACCTTCGCTCCGGACGCCGGCGGCATGGAAATGCGCCAGACCGGATCCTGCATCGGTGCGACGAGATAATGCACGTCCCGCACCTCGAGCCAGAAGCTGAGGCTGTTCATCGTGTGCAGCTCTTCGATGGTGCCGAAGGATGCGAGCTCCTCACGGAGCTCGGCGCAGCGCCGCTCGACGGAGGGGCCGAAACCCTCGATGCGCAGCGCCGTCACAGACGTTCCGGCTTCCCTGATGTAGGAGACGGCGGACTTGCCCGCGAGTCCCGCCGGAACGTGCGCCGCCGCGGAGACCTCGTGGGCACTGTTCATGGCCGCGCCCATCGCCCTCACGGCCTGCTCCGCGTCGAGGCCGAGCACGAGGACGGTATAGACCTTCTCGGGCCGCGGCAGCACCTTCACGTCGATCCTGGTCACGGCGGCAAGCGTCCCGTAGGAGCCGCAGATCACCTTCGGCAGGTCGTATCCGGTGACGTTTTTCACCACGCGCGCGCCGGACTTGAAGCTCTCCGCCCGGCCGCTCACGGCCTCGAATCCAAGCAGATGATCGCGGGCCGCCCCGGACTTGATCCGCCGCGGCCCGCCGCTGTTGATCATCAGCGAACCGCCGAGACTCCCTTCGGAACTGGCGCCGCCGAGCAGAGCCGTCAGATCCATCGGCTCAAAGGCCAGCATCTGATTGTTTTCGGCGAGCAGCTTCTCGATCTCGGCCATCGGCGTGGCGGGACCGGCGGTCAGCACAAGCTCCGCCGGTTCGTAATCGATCACCCCCGCAAGACCGGAGAGATCCAGAACCGTCTCGGCCTGAAACGCCCGGCCAAGCGCCCGCTTGCTTCCCCTCCCGATCAGTTCGAGCGGCTCTCCGTTCGCAACCGCCCAGGCAATCGCTTCCTCGACCTGCCGCGCATCATCCGGCTTCAGTGTAGACGCCATATCTCTCCACGCTCACGCTGAGGCCGGTTTGCCGGCCCTAGTTGGTAGTTTCAGGTGCGGCGTCGCCACCATTGGCCCGGCCCCGTTTCAGGTCCGGATGCAGCGACTTGCCGAGAATATGATCGTCATGGCCGAAGACATGGGCGCTGGAGCCGACGATCAGCGGATCCGGACCGCGGACCACCCTGCGATCCTTATTGTCATAGGGAAGGGACGAGAGGAAGTGCTGCATGCAGGCCAACCGCGCTCGCTTCTTATCGTCCGACTTCACGATCGTCCAGGGCGCGTCGGCGGTGTCCGTATAGAAGAACATCGCTTCCTTGGCTTCGGTGTAATCCTCCCATTTATTGAGAGACGCCAAGTCGATCGGAGAGAGCTTCCACTGCTTCAGCGGGTCGGATTTCCGAGCCTTGAAGCGGCGTCGCTGCTCGTCCTGGGTGACCGAGAACCAGTATTTGAAGAGACGAATCCCGGAGCGGGCCAGCATCTGCTCCAGCACCGGGGTCTGGCGCATGAACTCGAGATATTCGGTCGGCGTGCAGAAACCCATGACGCGCTCGACGCCAGCACGGTTGTACCAGGAGCGGTCGAACATCACCAGTTCGCCCGCGGACGGCAGATGCTCGACATAGCGCTGGAAGAACCACTGGCTCTTTTCCCGGTCGGATGGCTTGTTGAGCGCCACGACATGCGCGCCGCGCGGGTTCATATGCTCCATGAAGCGCTTGATGGTCCCGCCCTTGCCGGCGGCGTCCCGTCCCTCGAACAGGATCACGACCTTCTGCCCGGTTTCCTCGATCCAGCGCTGCGCCTTCAGCAGTTCGGCCTGCAGATTGGCCTTCTGGCGCTCGTAGACCGCGCGCTTCATTTTCTCGTGGTAGGGATATTCGCCGGTCTCGAAGATCCTGCGGATCTCCTCTGGAGAGTGCCGCATTTCCGCCAGATGATGCAGCGTCGCCGCCGCCTCCGCATGGCCGTCGTCTTTTTGGACGGGCTGCGCGTCAGCCTTGGGCACCGGCCTTGTCCTGCTTCTTCTCGGAGCCGCCGGTTTCGCGCCGGCTGCCGGGTCTTTGGAAGCTTCAGTCATCTCACTTCTCCTTGCCAGTCCGGTCCCCCATGAACGTTCCAGTAGACGTCGCTGAGCCCGCACCGGCATTGATGAAGATCAAAAACGCGGAATGTCCGGAAACGGCAGCTGCCCGCCCGATACATGCATGCGGCCGAGCTCGGCGCAGCGGTGCAATTGCGGGAACACCTTGCCCGGGTTCAGAAGTCCGTCCGGATCGAAGGCGCATTTCACGCGCTGCTGCTGCTTCAGATCGGTTTCGGTGAACATCTCTCCCATCAGGTCGCGTTTCTCGATGCCGACCCCGTGCTCGCCGGTCAGCACGCCGCCGAGTTCTACACAGGCGGTCAGGATGTCGGCGCCGAAAGCCTCCGCCCGCTCCAGCTCGCCCTCCTGGTTGGCATCGAACAGGATCAGCGGATGCAGATTGCCGTCTCCGGCATGGAACACGTTCGCGACCCGCAGCCGGTGCTTCTTCGACATCTCGCTCATACGGCTGAGAATCTCCGGCAGCTTCTTGCGCGGGATCGTGCCGTCCATGCAGATGTAATCGGGAGAGATCCGTCCAACCGCGGGGAACGCGGCCTTGCGCCCGGCCCAGAAGTTGTTCCGCTCTTCCTCGCTTTCGCTGATCCGCACCTCGGTCGCGCCATTGGCCTCGGCGATCTCCTTCACCCGTCCGATCAGGTAGTCGACCTCCACCTCGGGCCCGTCCAGCTCGACGATCAGAAGCGCCCCGGCATCGCGCGGATAACCCGCGTGAACGAAATCCTCGGCCGCGTTGATCGCCGGATTGTCCATCATCTCCATGCCGCCCGGGATGATGCCGTTCGCGATCACCGCGGCAACGCAAGCACCTGCCTCTTCCGGCGTCGGAAATCCGACCAAAAGGGCGCGCGCGGTTGACGGCTTTCTCAGGATACGGACCGTAACCTCGGTGACCACGCCGAGCAGCCCCTCGGAGCCGGTGATCAGACCGAGGAAATCGTACCCGTCGGCTTCCAGATGCTTGCCGCCGAAGCGCAGGATCTCGCCGTCCATGGTGACGAACTCGACACCGAGCACGTTGTTGGTGGTCAGTCCGTATTTCAGGCAATGCACGCCGCCGGAATTCTCGGCGATGTTGCCGCCGATCGAGCAGGCGATCTGGCTGGAGGGATCGGGCGCATAGTAGAAGCCGTCATCCTGAACGGCGTGGGTGATCCCGAGGTTGGTGACACCCGGCTGGGTGACGACGGCGCGGTTCTCGTAATCGATCTCAAGGATCCGGTTGAACTTGCCGAGCCCCAGCAGCACGCCGTCGGCGAGCGGCAGGGCGCCACCGGAAAGCCCGGTCCCCGCTCCGCGCGGCACCACCTTCACGCCCTGCTGCTTGCAGTAGCGCAGAATCGCGGCGACCTGTTCCGTCGTCTCCGGCAGCACGACGATCATCGGAAGCTGGCGGTAGACGGAGAGACCGTCGGTCTCGTAAACCCGCATCTCGTCAGTCGCGGTGATCACGCCCTCGCCCGGCACGATCCCACGCAAGGCCGCCGTGATCTCCTCGCGGCGCTCCATCACCGAACGGTCCGGCTCCGGCATCAGCATGTTGCTCTCCTCGAGTCTTTTCCGGCCACAATAGGGCCGTCGCCTCCGGGGAGCAATCTGGCGCCCGGTTTCCGAATGGGAAGATCTGATCCCACCATGCGGAAACCGGATTCCGGACATGAAAAAGGCGGCGGTCCTTGCGGACGGCCGCCTTGATCGGATCAGACCGGGGCGATCAGCCCTGGCGTGCCTTGAAGCGCGGATTCTGCTTGTTGATCACGTAGGTCCGGCCCTTACGGCGGATGACGCGACAATTGCGGTCCCGCTTCTTCAGCGTTTTGATCGAATTCGCGATTTTCATGACACGAGTCCAAAAAACCTGTCGGGAGGACCTTCCGGCCCTCGGGAAGCGCGGAACATATGGTGGTGAATGGAGGATGTCAACGCCTGATCCCGGAAATTTCCCGGCTTTCTTCAGGGCGCATGCACGGCGCCGAAAATCAGGCTTTGACCGGCTTCAGCGCGAAATAGCGATGCAGCTTCACTTCTCCCGACTCCAGCAAGGCTGCGAGCCGGGCCCAGCGCTCCACCTCGCCCATCAGTATGGGAAGCTGATTCTTGGAGGCCCTGATCTTGCCTTCCTGATAGCGGTCGATAAAGCTCTGGAACGCGCGCGTCATGTAGAGGTGATATTCCTTGCTGATGTTCTCCGAGACGCGGACATCGAGCCCGAGGGCTTCGATTTCCTGTTCGTACTGGTCGACGCTCCAGAGATGGATCGGAAACGGGTCCGACTCGATCCATTTCTTGAGCGACGGCGAGGGCTCCCTCTTCGAATCCAGCATGAAATCGGTCAGCGAAAGCTGACCGTACATCCGCATCGCCCGCTTGATCGTCTGCAGCATCCGGGTCTTGTCCTCAACGCGGAAAAGGAACTCGCGGGTCAGGATGCAATCGAAACTGTTCGCCTTAAGCACGATCTTGGCGGGGTCGAATTCCTGCAGTTTGATCTTCGAGCGCACCTCGGACATGTCGATGTTGCGCTGGGAAATCGTGGCAAGTTCCGGAACGTTCTCGAGCAGGGTCGCGTAACAGCCGAATTGGCTGGAAACGGCAATGGTGCCGCCGCCCATGCCGCTGCTGATATCGAGCAGGTTCATCTGGTTGTCGAGGGCGAACGGCTTGGCCAGCGTCAGCACGTGCTGTGAGCCGCCAGGCATGTTGAAGCCCTTGCCCCAGATCGTCTCGATCATCTCGATGGCTTTCGGATGCCAGGGACCGAGAACCTCTTCCTGGACGACTTCCTCTTCCTCGGGCTCGTAGTCGACCTGGAAATTCGGCTCGTCGACGGACAAGGCGCGCAGAATCATGTACCACGCGCGCCGCGCATGCCGGACAATGCGTTTCCCTTGAGTCGCTGCGGCCAAATGGTCCCCCACCAGGAAGTATCAGGGTGTCTTTCCAGACTTTTATATACCCTGAATTTTTAACAACCTATTGAGACCAAGGCGAGCCGATCCAACTTTACATACATATTTGCTCCCCACTCCCAAACCTTAACTAATACATTGAAAGACTTCAGCATAGGAAATTTACAACTGCGCAAAGGATCCAAGCGGAAGGTCTCGAACCCCGGCGATTGACCTCAAGCACGGATGTCCGTTTATTCTCCGCTGCCGATCCCCCGATAGCGGACAGGAAGAATGACATCCGATTTCCAAGAGACATACCGCGGCGACGTAAAGGCCTGGGAATGCGACGTGGTCGAGCATTTCACAGTGGCCTACTACTACGAGAAGTTCGAGGCTGCGGCCTGGCGCTATCTACGCGAGAGCGGTGTCGATCCACGCATGGCACGGACGATCGATTGCTACACGCGGTATCATGCCGAGCTCAGGAAGGGCGATCTGTTCCATATCGAGACCGGCCTCATTGAAACCGGACTCCGGCCTGTGATCGCGCACCGCCTGTTCAACTCCGACACCGGTGTGCTCTGCACCACCATGGAGCAGACACTTGACGGGATCCCCCTTAAGGGCTCGCCCGCCGAATGGGACGGTCCGGCGAGAGAAGAGAGGGCGCCCGCGCCTAAATCTGCGAAATGGATTCGCGCCGGCACCGACGTGGTGCGCCCGAGCGATCTCGACTGGACCGGAAAACTTGGCCTTGGCGGGCTGATTCACCAGTTCTCCGGCTCCGGCTTCCACGCCCTTGCGACAATCGGCATGAGCCCGAGCTATCTCAGGGACAACCGGCGCGGCTTCTCGACCTTCGAATTCCAGATCGAGATGGACCACTGGCCGGAAGGCGGCGATCTCGTCCATGTCGAGAGCACCGTCGCCCATGTCGGCTCGTCCTCAATCCGCATGGTCCACCGGCTCGTCGATACGACCCGCAAGAAGCGCCTCGCGGAGCTGAGCCAGTTCGGCGTACATCTCGATCTCGACGCCCGCAAGCCGACACGCCTGCCCGAGAACATTCTCGAGCGGGCGCGCGCCATGCTCGGCGGCTGATCGTCAGGACTTCAGAAACGCCGCGTCGGCCCTCACTTCGATAAGGGTCGGCCCGGACGCCGCGAAAGCATCGGAAAGCGCCGTGGCGAAATCGCCGGCACTTTTCGGCGCGGCATATCCGCAGCGGTATCCCTTTGCCAGCGCGGAGAAATCCGGCACCAGAAGGTCGGTTCCGAGCGGTTGTACGCCGGCCTCGACCATCGAGTCGCGGATCTGCCGGTAGCCGCCATTGTTCCAGACCAGCACCGGAAGCGGCAGACCGAGCTCGGCCGCGACGATCAGCTCTTCCGCCGTGAACAGCAGCCCGCCGTCGCCCGCGATCGCCACCGCCGGACGGTCCGGTGCGCCGAGTTTCGCGCCGATCGCCGTCGGCACCCCGGTGCCAAGCGTTCCGAAGCCGTTCGGGAAATGCCAGCCGTTCGGATGCCCGATCTGGAAGTATGAGGCGCCGGTATAGGCCACCTGGGTCGAGTCGAGGGAAATGAAACAGTCCGCCGGCAGGCACTCCATCAGCAGATCGAGCAGCCGGCAGCGGTTCGCGGTCTCGGGCGTGTCGCTCGCGCTCCGGATCTCCGGCCAGAGCGACGCGGCCAAAGAAGATCCGGCCGCCGGCCCGGCCCGCTCGATCAATCCCGAAAGCGCGGAAAGCGTGAGCCCGGCATCGCCGAGGATGGCGAGATCCGGACGGAAACTGCGTACGAGTTGAGCCGGGTCGATGTCCACCCGAATGAGTTTCGCCCCGAGCCGGAGATCCGGCGCGGGTCTCCAGAAGGAGGTCTCTGCAAGTTCGCTGCCTATGGCGAGCACGACATCCGCTTCCGCGAGTACGTTCTGTGTCGCTTCATGCTCGAGCGACGAGCCCGCACTCTGTGGATGCGTTTCCGGGATCACACCCTTTGCCGAATTTGTGGTGACGACCAGAGCGCCAAGTTTCTCCGCGAACGCCAGCGCCTCCGCACCCGCCCATTTGGCGCCGCCGCCGAGCAGCAGAACGGGACGCGCCGCTTCGCCCAACAGCGCCGCCGCGCGTTGGAGCATCTCCGGATGCGGCGCCGGCTTTGGCGTCCGTGGCCATGCCGTCGCATCAGCCCGGCAGGTCCGCCCGAACAGATCGCGCGGCACCTCGATCCCGACCGGACGCGGACGCCCACTATCGAACACCGCGTAAGCCTGCGCGAAGATTTCCGTCAGGTTCTCCGGCGCTCTCAAGACGTGATTGAACGCCGTCACGGTCCGCGCCGCGTCGTGCTGGTTCGGCATCTCGTGCAGGAACCCCTGCCCCATGGCCAGCTCGTGACTCTGGTTGGTCGCGGCCAGGATCAGCATCGGCACGGAATCGGAATAGGCCTGTCCGATCGCCGTCGCCGCATTCAGGAGCCCCGGCCCGGTGATGACGGAGATCGCCGCCGGACGGCCGGTCGCGAGGCCGTAACCATAGGCCATGAGCCCCGCGCCCTGCTCGTGCCGAGGCGTCACATGACGCAGACCGCTTGCGGTCAGCGCCCGGTAAAACTCGACCGTATGCACGCCCGGGATCCCGAAAATCGTGTCGATCCCGTAGCTTTCCATCAGCCCGACGATCACGTCGGCGCAGCTCTTCCCGGACATTCCGCCCCCGTCCTGTTCTTCGATTGGCGCCGCGCCGGGCCTGAACCCGTTCGCAGCCGGACACTTCACGCGACCCTAGCCGCCGGTCTATCGTCGGCAAAACAACAATTTCTTATGTCCGCATAAGCCGGCCAGCAGGGAGAGACCGCATGAGTACCGACATCCGCCAAGCCCGTATCGACCTTGCCTGTTCCCTGCGTTGGGCGGCCCGTTACGGCCTGAACGAAGGGGTCGACAACCATTTCTCCCTCGCCCTGCCGGACGATGACGGGGTGATGCGCGGCAACCGCTTCCTGATCAATCCTTTCGGCTGGCACTGGTCGGAGGTCACCGCCTCCTCGATGGTGCTCTGCGACGGCGACGGCAACATCCTTGAGGGTACGGAGGCAGTCGAGGACACCGCTTTCTTCATACACAGCGAGATGCACAAGGCGGTGCCGAGCGCGGTCTGCATAATGCACACCCACCAGCCCTACGCGACGGCGCTGACCCTACTCGAAGGCGGCCGGCTCGAGATGTGCGAGCAGAACGCGCTGATGTTCGACGGCCGGATCGCCTATGACGACGAATATGGCGGCCTCGCCCTCGACGAGAACGAGGGTGCGAGGATGGCAAGCAAGATCGGCAACCATTCGGTCCTCTTCCTCGCCTGCCACGGCGTCATCACCACCGGCCCGACGGTGCAGGACACCTTCAATGATCTCTATTATCTGGAGCGCGCGGCGAAGTTCCAGGTGCTGGCGAAATCCACCGGCCAAAAGCTGCGCGCAATCCCTGAAGAGACCCGCGCCCATACCCGCCAGCAGGCCTCAACGGAGAATGCACGCGTCGCGGATCGGCATTTCAAGGCACTGCGGCGGATGCTGGAGAAGGAAGAACCCGAATTCCTGAACTAGGTGCAAACCCTTCTGAGTACAGGCTTATTTAGAAACAGAAATCTATTTTACCCTCTTTCGTTGCATACTGAATGGTGGCACGATCCCGGTTCCTCTTGAGCCGAAAGGCTCATCGGCATGGAGCCGGGAACGATGGACGGGCACGGGAAAATCGGGGGGAAGCGGGCCGAACCGGTGGTTGCGGGTCCGCCGCCATATCTTGACGCACTGGGGACGAGCGCCGGGCTGCGCAGCTTCTACGCGTCATCCGAAGATCGCGCCGCCCTTCTCGATGCCGTCGCCGAACGGGTGACCGGGCACCGGATCGCGCTGCTGTCGATCGACATCTTCGACACGGCCCTGCTGCGCGGGCAAAGGTCCGAACTCGCCCGGTTCAGAAGCGCCGCCGAGCGCTTCCACCGGACCGTCTTCGGAACGGGCGGCAAATCGGACTTCTCCATCGATGACGCGTTGCTCGCTCGCATTACCGCCGCCAGGGCGGCTTACAGCATGAACGGCAGCAAATCAGAAGGCGGTGATCCCACCTTCAGTCAGATCGCAAAGACCGTCTGCACCCTGCTCCGCCGACCGGAGCTCACAAGGAGCTACATCGAGAGCGAACTCGCCTCTGAAATCGCCGATGTGCAGGTCAATCCCCTGCTTGAAGCGATCCGGCGCCGTTTTCCGGCCTTGCGGACGGTTTTCCTGACGGACACCTATCTTGAGAGCCCTCAGGTGCGAAAAATCTTCAGCGCGGCGCACGGGAAGACAAGACGGCCTGCGATCCTGTCCTCCGCCGACGGTTTCGGCAGCAAGGCCGCGGGGACTCTCTTTGCCCATGCGGAACGGACCTTCGGAGCCCCGCCCGCGCATGCGCTACACATCGGCGACAATCTGGAAACCGACTATCTCAGCCCGAAACGCCGGGGTTGGCAGGCTCTGCATGTCCCCTTGCCTGCCAGGGAGCTGGCCGCCCGGCGCACCAGCTTCGAGAAGATCATTCGCGGAGACCGCGACCTGCCGGCCGCGTTTCGCCGGGATGTCGCATTCGTCCCATGAGCATCAATCGGACAATGCCGGCGGAGTTGAGAGAACTCGGGTGTGACCTGCTCGGTCCGCTCGTAAATTTCTATTTCGTGAGGCTGCAGGCTCATCTTCTGCAGACCGACCCGTCGGCGGACCGCATCCTCTTCGCGATGAGGGCCGGCTTGAGGCTGAGATCCCTCTATCAGGACTGGCTCCGGCGTCGAGGAGCCCCCTTGCCAGGACATGCACACCTCTTTCGGTCCTCGCGCCTGATGGCGATCAAGGCCGCCTTCGGGAAAGCTCCGGCGACCGCCATGACGGCTCTCGGCATGGAACTCGACGGCGAGTCCCTCGACACCATCGTCCGGGCGGTGCTTCGCGCCGAACATCCGCGCGGTGCGGCTCCAGCTATTCCCTTCGTGCCGCCGCAGCCTTTGCACGAATTCCTGAAATCGGACACACCGGTCGCCGAGCGGGTGCGCCGCCATCTCCGCCAGCAGGCACGGATCTTCAAGGATTATGTCGAAACGATCGCCGGATCCGCGGAGCGCGTGATCCTCGTCGATACGGGCTGGCGCGGCACCCAGCAATTGCTGCTCGAACAGACCTACACCGACCGGGAATGGAACGGCCTTTATTTCGGATGCATCGGCCGTGCCGAGATTCTCGGAAATCGTCCGGGCGGGATGACCGGACTGATCTTCGACAGCCCGCAACCCTCTCCCGAAGAGCCGGCATCGATCCTCGCCGGACACAGGCACCTCATCGAGAGCCTGTTCGAGCCCAATCACCCGTCCATTGAGCGCGTGGATCATGCCGACATCGAGGCAGTCCGGGACGGCAACCAGAACCGGATAAGGGAGCGCAGGCTCGCGGATCCGGTCTATGACGGACTCTCCAAGCATATCCGCGATCATGCTGGAGACGGCCTCTCGGAGATCGGCGACGCCTATGAGGAGGCGCTGACGAAACTGTCACGGATGATCTCTTTCCCGGAGCGGGAAACCGTGGCGCTTCTCGCCCACAAACCGAGATCCCTCGACCTCGGACGGAGCGGCTCCGTCGCGGTCGTCCTGCCGGCGAAGGATCGGCATGCCGGCGACATCCCGTCACAGCGCATTTCAGACGCGCTTTGGCCAGCCGGACAAGTCGCCCTCGAATTCGGCGGGCCGCGCAGGGAGCGGATGCAAAGGCGCCTGCTTAAGAATGCAGTGTCAGCGCCGGACCTCCAGCCGTCCGTGGCGATCATAACCCGCACCAAAGACCGCCCGCTGCTGCTGGCGCGTGCCGCGCGCAGCGTCGCGGCGCAGAGCTACCGGAACTACTACTGGGTCGTTGTAAATGACGGCGGCGAACCCGATCCGGTGCAGGACATTCTCGCGACCGCTCCGATCGATCCGGCCCGCATGCTGTTCTGTTCCTTCGAAGAGAGTCAGGGCATGGAGGCCGCCTCCAATGCCGGTATCGCGGCCAGCCGCTCCGACTTGATCGTCATTCACGACGACGACGACAGCTGGGAGCGCGATTTTCTCACCGAGGCGGTCGCCTTTCTCGTCGAGCACGAGGACCGCTACGCCGGAGTCATCACGCACAGCACTTACATCGCCGAAGAGATCCGGAACGGGCAGGTGCAGGAAAAGGAACGCCGTCCGTTCAACGATTGGGTCAACAGCATCCACCTCGCAGAAATGGCGGTCGCCAATCTGTTTCCACCGATCGCCTTTCTCTACCGGCGCGCGCTCTGGGAGCAACTCGGCGGCTATGACGAGAGTCTACCGGTCCTCGGAGACTGGGACTTCAATCTCCGCTTCCTCATGGAGGCGGATATCGGCGTGCTGGCGAAGCCCCTCGCCAACTATCACCACCGCGCCGGAACCTCCACCGGGGACGCCTATGCGAATTCCGACATCGCCGCGCGCAATCCGCATATCGCCTACAACGCGATCGTCCGGAACCGCTATCTCCGGGCGGCGGAGCAAAGCCCGAACCACCGCACACTCGCGGCCCTCATGGGCCAGGCCTATGCGCAGGAAGACATCAGGGGCCGGATCGACCGGGTGGCCGGCATTCCGGAACGCGCCGCGCATCGCCAGGGCGACGGAACCGGTCTGCGGAAGCCCGGTTTCGAAGACCTGCATCGCGAGCTGAACCATCGCTGGACTTTGCTGCACATGGTCGTCTCCGAAATCATCGCCTCGCGCGGCCTGCGGATCGGCGTGGAGGAGATGATCCGGCAGCTCTCCGGTCTCGCGGACGAATATGCGCGGACCGCAAACATCCGCTTTCCAGCACCTCCCAGCGTGGAGGAAGG
Organism: Nisaea sediminum; assembly: GCF_014904705.1. NCBI lineage: Bacteria > Pseudomonadati > Pseudomonadota > Alphaproteobacteria > Rhodospirillales > Thalassobaculaceae > Nisaea > Nisaea sediminum. The sequence goes on along the minus strand of NZ_JACZCQ010000008.1, from coordinate 32,407 downwards.
CGGGAGACTGAACAAATCCCGGCCCGGAACCGCCGGCAACGGTCCGTGCGCCAGGACGGATAAATCACGGGCACTGCATTTCGCGGTGCCCGAAGGACGTCACGGGGACTGAAAGCCGGCAATAGACCGGCGCTAAATTGGGGGTAGAACAGGTGGCATCGCTTCCGGGCGGCTTCGATCCTGTACTGAACAGGAACATCGACGCGGGCCAGAGCACGCTGATCCGGGATTTTCTGGACAATATCGGCGTCGCCGAGAGCTCGATCGAAACGTTCGAACCAACGGCTTCAGACATCGCCGCAGGCAACGACGGGCTGACCCCGTATCTGCTACCCGACGCCATGCCTTTCGGAACCACCGCTGTTGCCGAGGGCCAGCAGGTCTCGATCCTGCTCAATCCCGATGCGACCGACGGCACCGTCCTGATCATTCAGGGCGAAGGCAATGCACGCATCCGGGGCGGCGGCGGGAGCGACAAGATCCAGGGCGGCAGCGGCGACGACACGATGACGGGCGGTCTCGGCGACGATCTGCTGCGCGGCGGCGGCGGCAACGACTCGATCTTCGGCGGCGCCCATGACGACACCATCTACGGCAATATCGGCGACGATACGATAGCTTCCGACGACGGTGCGGACAGCTTTTTCGGAGGCCGGGGGAACGACGAGATCGCCGGAGGCGCCGGCGACGACATGCTGATGGGCAACCGGGACGCGGACCTGGCCTACGGGAATATCGGCAACGATATCCTCTACGGGAACCAGCAGGACGACACGCTGTTCGGCGGATCCGGTAACGACACGCTCTTCGGCGGCCAGGACGCGGACATCCTGGAGGGCGGCAGAGGAGACGACGCGCTGCATGGAAATCTCGGCGGCGATCAGTTCGTCTTCCGCAACGACAGCGGGGTCGACGTGATCTACGACTTCGTCGGCGGCACGGACCGGATCCTCGTCGCCGCGAACATCAACGGCCTCCCGGTGACCGACGCCGCCGATCTCGCCGTCCGCATCTCCAGCGACGCGACCGGCAACGCGGTGATCGATCTCGGGAACGGCAATGTCGTCACAATCGACGGGCTGAGCGCGACCGACCTGGTCAGGGATATCGCCTCCTACATCACGGTGACCTGACACATGCGCAGCGAGACCGGCAGAAGCTCGTCCGACCCCGCATACGATTGCAGGTCGATGCTCGCCAAATGCGCCCCGGGGCTGGCGCTCGGCCTTGCGCTCAGCTTCGCCATCTCGCTCACCATGTTCATTCCTCCGCTTTACATGTTGAAGCTGTTCTCCGGCGTGGCCACGAGCGGGAGCGCCGCGACCGTTGCCGGCCTGTCCGTTCTCGCCCTCGGGGCCGTGCTGTTGTTCTGCGTGCTCGACTATCTGAGGAGCTGCACCTACCAGCGGCTCTCCGCCTGGCTCGCGGGCAGGCTCGGAGATCGCGCTCTGGAGCCGATCGCGACCCGGTCTCTCGGCGGCACCGCCGAGCCGGCTGAACTACTGAGGGATATCGGACAGATCCGTGACTTCGTCGCGGGCGGCGCGCTGACCGCCGGCTTCGAGCTGGTCTGGGCGCCGATGTTCTTCGCCGCGCTATTCCTTCTGCACCCCTATTTCGGCTGGATCGGGCTGGCGGCCGGTGCGGCCCTACTGCTTCTCGCACTGGCAAACGATCTGCTGACCCGGCGCCCGGCGCGGGAAAGCGGTGAGCGGGCAACGCAGGCCTACCGCGAGATCGGCAACGCGCTCAGATACGGGGAATCCCTTGAGGCGATGGGCATGCTGCACCGCCTCGCGGAACGCTGGCACCGGCAGAACGCGGCGATGATCGTCGCGACAATGCAGGGTGCTCACCGGCAGGCTATCGCAACCAGTATCGCCAAAGGCCTCCGCATGAGTTTGCAACTGGCGGTGTTTGGCGGCGGCATGCTGCTCGTCATCCATCAGTCGGCCGGAATCGGCGCACTTCTTGCCGCCTCTATCATCATGGTCCGCGCTCTCGCACCGCTGGAACAGATCCTGGACCGCTGGCGGCAATGGGGAGCGGCCGCTTCCGCACTGCGTCGTCTGAACGAAGCGCTCGAGGCACCGCCCAGGATCGAACGCGCCTCGGCTTTCCTGCCCAAACCGCGCGAAACGCTGGACCTCGAACGTGTCTTCTTCGTCCCGCCGGGTGCCAGCCAGCCTGTGATCAGGGGCGTATCGCTGCATCTGGAATTCGGCAGACTGGTCTGTATCGCCGGTGCGGCCGCCGCCGGCAAGACGACGCTGCTCCAGCTTATCGCCGGTCTCTGGAAACCGACGGCGGGCGCAGTGACTGTGGACGGCCATGACACACACAGCTGGAACCGGGAGGATTTCGGCCGCCATATCGGCTATCTGCCGCAATCGATCGAACTCTTCGGTCCGACAGTGCGCAGCGCGATCGCGCGGCTGACTGAAGGCCCGCCCGACGCCGTGATCAAAGCGGCCAAGCTTGCCGGCATCCACAAGACGATCGGCCGCTTGCCGAAAGGTTACGACACCGATCTTGAGACCTGCCGCACATTGCTCAGCGGCGGGCAGAAGCAACAGCTCGCCATCGCCCGCGCGTTCTATGGCGATCCCTCCCTGATCCTGCTCGACGAGCCGGACGCCGGTCTCGACAGGACCGCGCTCCGCTCCCTGACGGCGACGCTCCGCTGGCTGGCGGAACGGGGCCGCCTCGTTGTCGCGACGAGCCACCGGATGGAGATGTTGGAAGCCGCCGACACGGTGGCGCTGCTCGACCACGGCGCGGTCGCGCGGATCGTGGCTCCACGCTCCACCCCGGCAGCGCTAGAGACGACAGCAACAGGGACACCGGTCGAGGTGGCGAGCCCATGACCCTGTCGCCCGTCACCGATACCACGGCGGGACCGCGGATCGCGCCCATTGCCGTCCTGGCCCTGGCGTCGATTGGCCTCTTTCTGCTCGGTGCCGCGCTGTGGAGCCGGCTGGTCCCGATCAACGCAGCAGTGCTCGCAGAAGGCAAGGTCACGGTTCAGTCCTACCGCAAGCAGATCCAGACACGGGAAGGCGGCCGGATCGCGCGCATTCTCGTCTCCGAGGGCGAGAACGTTGCCGCTGGCCAGCCGCTGCTCCGGCTCGACCCGACCCAGGCCTGGAGCGAGCATGACATCCTCCGCGATCGCCTGTTTCAGATCCTCGGACGCCGGGCGCGCCTCACCGCCAGTCTGCGCGGCGCGGAAAGCCCCGACTGGCCGGAGGAACTGACTGCCGCCGGTGCGCCACCGGAAGGTCTCCGTGTGATGGAGATCGAGGCGGCTCTGTTCGCCGCCTCGGAGCGCGAGCGCGCCGGGAAAGAACGCGTGCTGGAGCGGAAGATCTCCGAACTCCACGAAGAAGCGGGCTCTCTGGTCGAGGAAGTGCGCTCGGTCGACCGGCAATTGCCGATGATCGAGGAGGAAACCGCCGACGTCGCGACGCTTCTTGCCAAGGGGCTCGAGCGAAAACCGCGGCTGCTCGCCCTGAAGCGCGCCCGCGAAAGCCTGATCGGAGAGCGCAACGCGCTGCGCCGCCGGATCGCGCAGGCGGAGGAGAATCTCGCCGCCGCCGAACTCAATCTCGATGCCTTCCGCCACCAGTGGCAATCCGGTCAGGCCGAAGCCTTGACGGAGGCCTCGAACGAGATCGCCCTCCTCCGCCAGCAGCTGAAGGGCGCGCGGGACCGGCTGCGCAATACCGAGCTTCGCGCGCCCGTCGCCGGCGAGGTGGTCGATCTCGCGTTTCACACCATAGGCGGCGTGATCGCACCGGGAGAAACGGTCCTCAGCATCGTGCCGCGCGCGGACGAACTGGTTGTGGATGCCCGGGTCCGGGCCGGAGACATCGACTCCGTTTTCCGCGGGCAGATCGCCGAGATCCGTATAGGCGCCTTCCGCTGGCGCGACCGCCCACCCCTCGCGGCCCGCGTCATCCGGGTCTCCGCCGACCTGCTGGACGATCCGGCCACCGGTCAGCAGTACTATGAAGCGCGCCTTCGCTTCGACGGAACGGGCGGTTACGATGATCTCAAGGTCGGCATGATGGCCGACATCGCATTCCTGACAGAGGAGCGGACGGCCGCCGACTACATTCTCGGCCCCGTGACCCGCCAGCTCTTTCGCGGTTTTCGCGAGCGTTGATCTTCGTCTCTCGGCGGGCCTCAAAGCCCTCTCCGCACGGACGGAATAAACTTCTATGCTGCCGGGAGGGAGAAAGCGATGACCGAAGAAATCGTAATCCTGCAATCCCGGCTCCAGCTGGTCGATCCGCAGGACTGTACCGACAATTCCGACACTCTGGCGCTTCTGGAAGCGCTGTTCGACGCACTGGTACGGCGCGGGCCGGACGGGCGCTATGTGCCCGCGCTCGCGGAGAGCTGGGAGATGTCGGACGACGCACGGCACTGGCGTTTCCGTCTCCGGCCGGGTTTACGCTTTCACGACGGCACCCCGCTCGATGCGGCGGCCATGCGCTTCTCCATCGCGCGCATGCAGCGGCCCGAGATCGGGGCCACGCTCGGCGCACCGGCGGTCTGGGGCCAGTATCTCGGCGGCGCGACGATCGCCGCCCCCGATCCGCTGACGCTGACCATCGAGACCGTGGAGCCCTGCGCCGATCTTCTCGATGTCCTGGTGTCGGGTTATGCGCTGCCGCCGCATCTCGCGGACAAAGCCGATTTCCTCGACCATCCGGTCGGCAGCGGTTCCTTCCACTTCGAGAGCAAGACCGGGACGAACGAAATCCGCATGCTCTCCAACCCGGACTGGTGGGGCGGAAGCTCGGCGGAACATCGACTGATCTGGCGCGAGGTTCCGCGTTCGGCGGACCGGGCCCGTGCCCTCGCGCTGGGAGAGGCACAGGTGGCGACACGACTCTCGCCGGCCGACGCCGCAACGCTCAAGGGAACGTTCAGCCGGCACGACTACATCGACCCGACCTCGATCATCTTCCTGCTGAATGCGGCAAGCGGGCCGTTCACGGATCCGAGGGTCCGGCGGGCGGTAAACCTCGCCACCGACCGAATGGCCTTGATCGAGGAGGTGCTCGGCGGTGCGGGCAGCCCGCTCGGCGGGTTCGTGAGCCGCTTCCATTCCGGAGCGGCGCCGGAACCGGCGGATATCGAACCGGACCTGGAGGGTGCCGCGAAACTGCTGGTCGAAGCCGGTTACGGCAAAGGACTTACAATCGAGATCGACTGCCCGACCCGCCTTCCGGACGAGGCTGAAACCCTGACGGCCGCCCTCGCGCGTCAGCTTTCAGAAGTCGGAATATCGCTGAAAGTGCACCGGGTCGAGGACAGGGTCGCCTATGCGGAGCAGGTCAGGGACAAGAAGATCCATGATATGTGCGTCTTCGATTCCAGCCCGATGAGCACCTTCCGGGTGCTCTACGAGAAGATCGACAGCCGCGTCCGCGGGTCCTGGTGGGAGGGATACCGGAACGAGGAGGTGGAGAAACTGCTGGACTGTTCGCGGACCACGGTCGAACCCGCCGCGCGCGAGGCCCTTCACCGGCAGAGCTACGAGGCCCTGCGCCGGGATCCGCCCTGGCTCACGCTCTATCATCACAGCTTCGTCGCCGCCCGCGCCGGCACCCATCCGGACTGGCGGATGCGTGCCGACGGAGTGCTGGACGTCACGACCTTGCTATAACGTGAACCAGTAGGTCAGGCGTTGCCGGTCAGGTAATCCATCGCCGCCTGGGCGCCGCCCTTGTTGTGCGGAACCCCCGCGACCGCGAGGCCCATCTCGACGCCGGAGAGGGTGCCCATCAGCATCAGGTCGTTGAAATAGCCGAGATGGCCGATGCGGAAGACCTTGCCCTTCACCTTGCCGAGGCCGGAGCCGAGCGACATGTCGAACTTGTCGAGCACCACCTCCCGGTACTTGTCCGCGTCGTGGCCCTCCGGCATCAGCACGGCGGTCAGGACCGGGCTGTATTCGTCGGCATTCTGGCAGAGCACCTCGAGGCCCCAGGTCTTCACCGCTCGGCGGGTCGCCTCGGCCCAGCGCTCGTGGCGGGCGAAGACGTTCTCCAGCCCCTCCTCCATGATCATGTCGCAGGCCTCTTTCAGGCCGTAGAGCAGGTTGGTGGCCGGGGTGTAGGGGAACCAACCGTCCCTGTTCATGCCAATCTGGTGCTGCCAGTCCCAGTAGGAGCGGTTGGTCGTCGCCGTCTCTGATGCCTTCAGAGCCTTCGGGCCGACCGCGTTGAAGCTGAGGCCCGGCGGCAGCATGAGCCCCTTCTGCGAGCCGCTGATGGTGACGTCCGCGCCCCATTCGTCATGCCGGTAATCGGCCGAGCCGAGGCCGGAAATGCTGTCGACCAGGAGCAGCGCCGGATGCTTCGCCGCGTCGATCGCCTTGCGCACCGCCTGGATGTTCGAGGTGACGCCGGTCGAGGTCTCGTTATGGACGACGCAGACGCCCTTGATCTCGTGCGCCTTGTCCGCCTTCAGCCGCTCCTCGATCGCCGCCGCGTCGACGCCGTGGCGCCAATCGCCCGGAATGACCTCGGGCTTGAGACCGACGCGGGTCGCGAGCTCGGACCAGAGGGTCGAGAACTGGCCGGTCTCGAACATCAGAACCCGGTCGCCCGGGCTCATCGTGTTGACCAGCGCCGCTTCCCAGGCGCCGGTGCCGGAGGACGGGAAGATCACCACCGGGCATTCGGTCTTGAAGACCGGCTTGACCTTCGCCAGCACTTCGTTCGCCAGCTTCTGGAACTCCGGGCCGCGATGGTCGATGGTCGGCTGGCCGATGGCATGGAGGATCCGGCCGGGGACGTGGCTCGGTCCCGGGATCTGCAGGAAATGGGGGCCGGACTTGTAGGTCATTGCTCTTCTCCAGAGGATGGGATCACGCCAGCGCGCGGTCCAGGATGGTTGCGACATGCACCGCCTCGCGGGCGGCGCCGTCCTTGATCTGATGGCGGCAGGAAGTGCCGTCGGCGACGAGCAATGTGTCCCCGTCGGCGGCGCGCACGGCGGGCAGCAGGTCGCGCTCCGCCATAGCCATGGAGACCTCTTGGTTCTTCTTCTCGTAGCCGAAGGCCCCGGCCATGCCGCAGCAGCTCGAATTGATCACCTCGACCTCCATGTCCGGCACGAGGCGGAGCGCAGTCTCGACGGCGCCCATGGCGGCGAAGGCCTTCTGGTGGCAATGGCCGTGCACCAGCGCCTTCTTCGCGACCGGCTTGAAACTGGCAGAGATCTTGCTCGCCTTTTGCTCGCGGGCGATGAATTCCTCGAACAGCAGCGCATGCTCGGCGACGAGATCGGTCTCCGCGCCGGGCAGCATGGCCTTGAACTCGTCGCGCAGGGTGAAGAGACAGGACGGCTCCAGCCCGACCACCGGAATGCCGCGGCGGACATAGGGCAGGTAGGCGGCGATCATCCGGCGCGCCTCGGCTTTCGCCTCGTCTACGAGACCGGAGGCGAGGAAAGTCCGTCCGCAGCAGAGATGACGCCCGCCCTCTTCGCGCGGATCGACGACATGTACCCGGTAGCCGAGGCGCTGCAGTACGCGCAAAGCGGCGCGCAGGTTTTCCGGCTCGAAATAGGTGCTGAAAGTGTCGTTCAGCAGGACAACGTCGCGGCCGTCGCTCTCGTCCGGATCGACTGCCTCCGTCTCGGCGCCCGAGAAAGGCACGTCGCTCCAGACCGGCAGGCTGCGCTTGGCGCTGAAACCGAGCAGCCACTCGGAAAGCCCCTTCAGGCCCGGCACCACGTCCCGCGCATTGGCGAGATAGCCGAAGCGCGAGGCCGCCTCGGCATAGCGCGGCAGGTAGGAGATCAGGCGATCCTTCAAGCCTAAACCATGTTTCTTGCGATAGTGATGCAGGAACTCGACCTTCATCCGCGCCATGTCGACACCGGTCGGGCATTCCCGCTTGCAGCCCTTGCAGGAGACGCAGAGCTCCATCGTCTCCTTCATCTCTTCCGAGACCAGCGCCTCGGATCCGAGCTGGCCGGAGAGCGCGAGGCGGAGCGTGTTGGCACGGCCGCGGGTCAGGTCCTTCTCGTTCTGCGTCGCGCGGAAGCTCGGGCACATCACGCCGGCGTCGCGTTTGCGGCAGGCACCGTTGTTATTGCACATCTCGACCGCGCCGGAGAAACCGCCCCACTCGGACCAGTCGAGCGCGGTCTCCAGCTTGATCGGCGCATAGCCCGGCTTGAAGCGGAAGAGCGCGCGGTCGTCCATCTTCGGCGGATTGACGATGCGGCCCGGATTCATCGTGCCGGCCGGATCGAAGGCCTGTTTCACGTCACCGAACGCCTTCACCAGGCGCTGGCCGAACATCTTCTCGTGGAACTCGGACCGGACGATGCCGTCGCCATGCTCGCCGGAATGGGAGCCTTTGTATTCGCGGACCATGTCGAAGGCGGCCTCGGCGATGGAGCGCATGCGCTTCACATCGCCCTCGTCCTTCATGTTCAGCACAGGACGGACATGCAGGCAGCCGACCGAGGCATGGGCGTACCAGGTGCCGTGCGTGCCGTGGCTTTCGAACACCTTCGTCAGCCGGTCGGTGAACTCCGCCAGATCCTCCAGCGGCACGGCGCAATCCTCGATGAAGGAAACCGGCTTTCCCGCCTGCTTCATCGACATCATGATGTTGAGGCCCTGTTTGCGGACCTCGCCGATGGTCGCCTGCAGCCTCACGTCGGTCGCGTCCACCACCGCGTCCGGATAGCCGAGATCGCCCATCAGGACCTCCAGCTCGCGAAGCTGGGCGACGCAGGCGGCGTGATCCTCGCCGGCGAACTCGACCACGAGGACGGAGTCCGGCTCGCCCTTCACGAACTCGGCGATCATCGGCTTGAAGATCGGGATGTCGCGGGCGAGCTCGATCATGTTGCGGTCGATCAGCTCCACCGCGTGCGGCTTCAGCTTCACGATATGCTGGGTCGCGTCCATCGCCTCGTAGAAGGTCGGGAAATGGCAGACGCCCATGACCCGGTGCTTCGGGATACGGTGCAGCTTCAGCTCGATCTGCCGGAAGGCCGCGAGCGTGCCCTCCGAGCCGACGAGCATGCTCGCCATGTTGTGTCCGGCGGGATCGACCGTGTTGATGTTGTAGCCGCCGACCCGGCGCATCAGTTTTGGAAACTTCGCGGCGATCTCCGCTGCCTCGCGGCCCGCGATGGCGCGCATCTCCCGCACTAGATCGCGGTAGCGCGGCTCGGCCTCGATAGCGCCGAGATTGCCCGGCACCGGTCCGAAATGGAGCTGCTCTCCGGTCGGAAGGACGGCGTCGATGGAGAGCACGTTGTCCACCATGATGCCGTAATGGATCGAGCGCCCGCCGCAGGAATTGTTCGCCGTCATGCCGCCGATTGTGGCGCGGCTGGCGGTCGAGACATCGACCGGGAAGAAGAGGCCGTACGGCTTCAGCGCTGCGTTCAGATGGTCGAGCGCGATGCCCGGCTCGACCACCGCGCGCATGTTCTCCGCGTCGATCTCGATGATGCGGTTCAGGTGCCGGGAGCAATCCATCACCAGGGAATGGTTGACGGTCTGCCCGCACTGGCTGGTCCCGCCGCCGCGCGGCAGCAGGGAGACTCCGGCTTCCCGGCCGATCTCCATCGCCGCGATCAGGTCGTCCTGGGTCTTCGGCACGACCACACCGACCGGCTCGACCTGGTAAATCGAGGCATCGGTCGAATAGCGCCCGCGGGAGAAGCGGTCGAACAACACCTCTCCTTCGAGCGCGCGTTCAAGACGCGCGGCCAGTGACCCGTTATCCGACGACACGGCGGCCATCCAATTCTCCTGACATCAGCGAAGCCCAAAGTCTGGCGGCAATTTCCACCATGACAAATCGACTTCCACGATGCGGCAACATGCCTGATGCGTCAGTCGCGCGCGTGGGCCTTCTCGAAATCCCAGACGTCGGTGAAGCCCATGGTCCGGGAGAAGGCGCCGAAATCGTCCAGCTTCTGCGCCGCGCCGAGACTGGAGCCGGTTTCCTTCAGGCGTCCGTAGACCGAGCGCAGCGCCGCCCCCATGGCAAGGAAGCCGGTGCCCGGATAGATCGCCATGGAATAGCCGAGCTTGGTGTATTCATCCGCGCTCAGCACTGGCGTCTTGCCGCCCTCGACCACGTTCACCAGCAGCGGTTTGTCGAAGCTGGTGCAGATCTTCTCCATCTCCTCGACCGATTCCGGCGCCTCGATGAAGAGGATGTCGGCGCCCGCTTTCGCGAAGGCCTCGCCCCGGCGCAGCGCCTCGTCGAGCCCATAATTGGTCCGCGCGTCGGTGCGCGCGACGATGGCGAAATCGGAGCTGTCCCGGCTCTCCGCCGCAACCTTGATCTTCTCGACCATGTCCTCAAGCGGAATCACCTTCCGGTTCGGCGTGTGGCCGCACTTCTTCGGGAATTCCTGGTCCTCGAGCTGGATGCCGGCCGCGCCAGCGCGCTCGTAGCCGCGCACCGTGTGCTGGACGTTCAGCAGACCGCCATAACCGGTATCGCCGTCCGCCACCAGCGGCGCCGAGACCGTGTCGGCGAGCACCTTCACCCGCCCGACCATGTCGGTGTAGCTCGCGAGCCCCGCATCCGGCAGCCCGAGATGGGAGCCAACCGCGCCATAACCGGTCATATAGAGCGCCTCGAAGCCGTACTCGTCGGCGATGCGGGCGGAAATGCCGTCGAAGATGCCGGGGGCAATCAGCAGCTTGCCCGGCTTGATCAGGTCCATCAGCCGCGTCACGGCGTCTCCTCTCGATCTCTGGGTTCGACCCCTTGTTTGCCGCACGATAGCGAGCCAAACTGCCGGGGATCAATCCTCGCCCTTTCCACTGACGGAAAAACTCTCTGCGTGGATTGCCCTCAATTCAGCCAAGGTGCCCCATGTCAAAGGACCTCCTCGCCCCCGTGCTCGCCCGCATCGACGCCAACCTCGACAAGTCCGTCGAGCGTCTGGTCGACGTGCTCCGCATCCCGAGCATCAGCACCGACCCGAAATACGATCCGGACGTCCGCCGCGCCGCCGAATGGATGGCGCAGCAGCTCTCGGAAATCGGTTTCGACGCCGCGGTGCGCGATGCAGACAAGCATCCGATGGTGGTCGGCCACATGAAGGGCCCGGAAGGCGCGCCGCACATCCTCTACTACGGCCACTATGACGTTCAGCCCGCCGATCCCTACGCTCTCTGGGACAGCGACCCGTTCGAACCTGTCATCGTCGAGGCCGAACGCGGCAAGCGGATCGTCGCCCGCGGCGCGGTGGACGACAAGGGCCAGGTGATGACCTTCATCGAGGCCTTCCGCGCCTGGAAGGAAGTCCACGGCTCCCTGCCCATCGGGGTGACCGTGCTACTCGAAGGCGAGGAGGAAAGTGGCAGCGAAAGCCTCGAGCCATTCATGGTAGCGCACAAAGACGAGCTCAAGGCCGATGCCTGCGTCGTCTGCGACACCGGCATGTGGTCGGTCGACAAGCCGGCCATCACCTACATGCTGCGCGGCATCGTCTCCATCGAAGTCAAGATCAAGGGACCGAGCCGGGACCTGCATTCCGGCATGTATGGCGGCGGCGTGATCAACCCGATCAACCTGCTTGCAAAGATCCTCGGCGATTTCCACGACGAAAGCGGGCGTATCCGGATCGAGGGCTTCTACGACGACGTGCTCGCGGTCGGCGACAACGAGCTGAAACAGTGGGAAGGGCTCGGCTTCGACGAGAAGGCCTTCCTTGGCGAGATCGGCCTCACCACGCCCGGCGGCGAGAAAGGCTACTCGGCGCTGGAGCGGCTCTGGGCCCGGCCGACGCTGGACATCAACGGCATCACGGGCGGCTATCAGGAGCCGGGCGGCAAGACCGTGATCGCCGCCGAGGCCTCGGCCAAGATCACCTGCCGTCTCGTGCCGGACCAGGACGCGGAAAAGATCATCGCCGGCCTGAAGAAATTCGTCGCCGACCGGCTGCCCGCGGACTTCAAGCTGGAGATCGTCCATGCGAGCGGGTTCCCGGCCCGCCGGGTGCCGACGGACTCGCCCTATCTGCAATCCGCGCTCGCGGGTCTGAAGGACGAGTACCAGACCGACGCGCTGCTGATCGGCTGCGGCGGCTCGATCCCGGCGGTCGGCTCGATCAAGGACCTGCTCGGCATCGACAGCCTATTGGTCGGTTTCGGCCTCGAGGACGACCGGGTGCACAGCCCGAACGAGAAGTTCGAGCTGGTCTGCTATCACCGCGGCATCCGCTCCAACGCCGCGATCATGGCGCGGCTGGCGGAGATCAAGGGGTAGAAACGCGGAAATCGCATGGCGGGACAGCGCTGCGGAGATAACTCCGCAGCGCATTTTTCGCTGGAATGTCCGTGGGATATGCAGTATCTGCGAATTTCGACTTGGGAAACGGATCACGATGATCACGAAGGCCAGAGAGCTGCGACGAGCAAACCCGCGACGACGACGTATCGCCGCGCGTTTTGCGCTGTCCGTCATCAAGCTCTAGGCCGGCTCCCTCGCGGGGCGGCTTTCTCCAGGCCGGAAGACCCGCCCAATGATCGTCATCGAAAAAGAAACCGCCGCTGACGCGGCCGCCATCGAATCCCTGCTGGATATCGGCTTCGGTCCCGACCGCACCGGCAAGACCGTCTATCAGCTCCGAGTGGGACAGCCCCTGCCGGAACTCAGCCTCGTCGCGCGGACCGGGTTTGACGCCCGTGTCGGCGCCTCGATCCGCTACTGGCCGATCGACGTCAAGGACGGTCGGAAGACGCTCCCCGCCCTCGTTCTCGGCCCGTTGGTCGTGGATCCGGAACTGCAGGGCAAGGGTCTCGGCCGCACGTTGGTTGCGCGCTCGCTCGAGGAAGCCGACCAGGACGGCTGGAACCTCTGCCTCGTGGTGGGCGAGCCTTCCTATTACGAGCCCTACGGCTTCATTCCGGCCGAACCCTATGGTTTCGAGCTGCCCGGCCCGGTTGAGCAGCGCCGCTTCCAGGTGCGCGGCACTCCGGAGATTCTCGAGGCTTTGCTGGCCACGAAGAGGAAGCGCCCAGTGCGGCCTTGGAGCGGCAAGGCAAGTGGCGTAGAAAATATCGGCGGCACGATCCACGCCGCCTGATCCCTTCGCCGCAATCAAGGCAAATCTTTACATGTTCGAGACCGACTTCTTCGGATGGGGCGCCCATATCTGGGCCGTCGCCGTCGCGGCCACTTTGCTCGGCGGGATCGTCCGCGGATTCACCGGGTTCGGCTTCGCCCTCATTCTCATCAGCGCCTTGCTGCTGGTCGCCGATCCGGTTGCGGTCGTCCCGCTGGCCCTGATCCTCGATCTACTCGCCGGCTTCACGCTGCTGCCGCAGAATTACCGGGACGTGCACTGGACGGGTATCCGGCAGCTCGTGCTCGGCTCGGTGATCGGCGTTCCCGCCGGCTTCGCTTGCCTTTTGCTGGTCGAGCCCGAACCGATGAAGATCGCGATCTATTTCGGCATCCTCGTCTCGGTGCTGCTGATCGCGCGCGGCTTCAGGTTGGCTTCCGTGCCGGGCAACGGGATGCTGGCCGGGACCGGCGTCGTCTCCGGCTTCATGTCGGGCGCCGCCGGCGTTCCGGGCCCGCCGATGGTGCTGCTCTATCTCTCCTCGCCGTTGCCGGTCGCGATCACCCGGGCGACGGGTATCGCGTTCTTCATCGTGGTCGACGTCTTCGCCCTGGCACTCGCCGTCTTTAAGGGACTGATCGACGCGGAGATGCTGCTCCGGAGCGCAATCCTGATTCCGGTCATGGCCATCGGAACCTCGCTCGGGCACAAGCTCTTCGGCATCACACGGCCGGAGGTGGTCAAACGGGCGGCAATCGCCCTGCTCGGGCTGCTGGCGATTGTCGGAATCGGAAAGGTTCTGATAGGTTAGCGCCGCCAACCTGACGGCATCCTCAGACCCACCGGTGAATTCAATGCCGACCCTCTATCACCTCTGGATTTCCCCCTTCTGCCGCAAGATCCGCGTCGTTCTGGGCGAAAAGAAGATCGAGGCCGAGCTCAAGGTCGAGCAGGTCTGGGACCGGCGTCCGGAGTTCCTCGCCCTGAATCCGGACGGCACCGTGCCGGTCTTCGTCGACGACGACGGCACCGTGGTCGCGAATTCGGCCGCGATCTCGGAATATCTCGAGGAAACCCGCCCGGAGGTCCCGCTGCTGCCCGGCGACGCGGCGGCACGGGCGGAGATCCGGCGTCTGGTCGCCTGGTTCGATCTCAAGTTCAATGCGGAAGTGACGGAGATGCTGGTCGGCGAAAAGCTGATGAAGCGCTTTCTCGGCACCGGCGAACCGTCCAGTGCCGCGATCCGCGCCGGACACACCAACATCGCGACCCACCTCGCCTATATCGGCTTCCTCGCCGAACGCCGGAACTGGCTTGGCGGGGACCATTTCAGCCTCGCCGACATCGCAGCGGCGTCCCAGCTTTCCGCCGTCGACTACATCGGCGACGTGCCGTGGGAGAAGTATCCGGAGGCGAAGGAATGGTATGCGCGGGTTAAGTCCCGCCCGAGCTTCCGGCCGCTGCTCTCCGACCATATCCCCGGCGTCCGCCCGCCGGCACACTACGCCAATCTGGATTTCTGAGCGCTTCGCCGACGAGTGTCACACCATAAACGGTATCGTCATCCGGGCTGTGCGGTCCGGATGACGATCGGCAGAATGGTTACACGAGGTCCCACCCGGTCGCGGCTGCGACATCGGCCTTTTGCACACCGATGATGGTGACTGTGCCGCCGTCGGAGAAGGTGACGACGGTGTTCCCGTTCACCTCGGTTCCTCCGCTGACCCCGAGCCCACTTTCGAGTGCCAGCGTATCGGTGCCGGCCGCGAAGTCGCTTACGGTCTCGTTGCCGCCACCGAAGCTGAAGACGAACGTGTCAGCGCCCTCGCCACCGGAGAGCGTATCGTCGCCTGTATTTCCGGCGAGATAGTCGTCACCGCTGTTGCCCCATAGCAGGTCGTTGCCCTGGCCGCCGTAGAGCGTGTCGTTGCCGAGGTTGCCAAACAGGCTGTCATTACCGGAGTTGCCGTAGACGATGTCCTCGTCCTGGCCTCCATAGACCATGTCGTCGTTCTCGCCGCCGAGGACCGTATCGTTCCCCTTGTTGCCGTAGACGAAGTCATTGTCGTTGTCGCCGGCAACCGTATCGGCGTCCTGGCCGCCGAACAGGGTGTCCCTGCCCCCGCCGCCAAACACGCTGTCGGTGCCCTGGTTGCCATAAACCAGATCCTCGCCCCAGCCGGAACCGACGGTGTCGTTGCCGCCGCCGCCAGCCAGCGTGTCGTCCTCGGCGCCGCACGAAATGAACTGGGTCGATTCATCGCCGACCACGTAGTTCTTCCCGGCGCCGCCGGTCACCGTCGCATTGCCGACGATGGCGGCGAACTCGATATTGTCGAGCTGCAGGGACGACCCTGTAGGCAGGTTCGAGGTGTCGATGACGAACGCCTCGGAGCCGCTGGAGGATTGCCCGGTGAGATGCACTGTCTGCGCCGAGCCGCCGGTGCTGGAGAACACGATCGAGCGGACATCCAGCGACATGCCGGCGTTGTTGGCGAGGAAGGACTGGCCGTGACCGTCGAGGAAACCCTGCCCGGTCACAGACGGCTCCGTCGTCTGGATTTCCCCGCGCAGGGTCGTGCCCGCCGATGACGAGACAACCGCGTTGGAGGTCCCGCTCTGGGTCAGGGAGACGCCCGCCGGCAGAGTGACGGTGACGACGTTGCCGTTGCCCGTGCCTTCGACCAGAGCACCCGTCGCGCTGCTGCCGGAATTGTTGACCAGCGTACGGCCGGTCGCGGTTCCGGCGGTGTCGTCGGAGGTCTGGTTGGTGACCGTCAATCCGCTGCCCGAAGATGATCCGCCGCTTGAGCCGCTGCCCGAGCCGCTGCTCGCGGCACTGAAGGTGAGGGTCGTGTTCCCGCCACTTACGCTCGCGTTGATCACCAGGTTGGCATCGGCACCGGAGACGACGATGCTTTCCGCACCGAGCGAGATCGTACCGCCAAGAGTCGAACCGTTCAGGCTGCTCACATCCGTACCGGAAACAACGATCTGGTCGCCGGCGGCAAGCCCGGAGATCGTATCGCCGTTGAACTCGCTCGCAGTGCCGCTGAAGGTATCGTTGCCGGCCCCGCCGAACAAAACGTCGGTGCCCGCGCCACCAACCAAGCTGTCGGCGTCGGAGCCGCCCACGAGCGAATCGCCGCCACCGCCGCCACTCAGAGTGTCGGCTCCACCGCCACCTGAGATCGTGTCTGCGGCACTGGTGCCGGTGATGGCATCCGCCGAAGCACTGCCGGTGATCAGCTCCACGCTGTCCAGCGTCGTGCTGGAAAGGTTGAAGGCGCCGCCGCCGTTCAGTTGCAGCACGTCGGTGCCGCCGCCGCCGCTGACCGTCTCGGCCAGGCCGGTGATGTCCGCAGAGGTCGCGATGAAGGTGTCCGCGCCGGAACCGCCGATCAGGTTGTCGGCGGCAGCGCCGCCGGAAACCACATTGGCGCCGTCGCCGGCATTGATCGCGTCGGCACCGCTGGTGCCGGTGATGGAATCCGCCGCGGCGCTGCCGGTGATCAGCTCCACGCTGTTAAGCGTGGCACTGGAAAGGTCGAAGGCGCCGCCGCCGTTCAGTTGCAGCACGTCGGTGCCGCCGCCGCCGCTGATCGTCTCGGCCAGGCCGGTGATGTCCGCAGAGGTCGCGATGAAGGTGTCCGCGCCGGAACCGCCGATCAGGTTGTCGGCGGCAGCGCCGCCGGAAACCACATTGGCGCCGTCGCCGGCATTGATGACATCCGCGCCATCGCCGCCTGCGATCGTGTCCGCGGCGCTGGTACCGGTGATGGAGTCGGCCGAAGCACTGCCGGAAATCAGCTCGATGCTGTCTATGGTCGCGCCGGAGAGATCGAAGGCACCACCACCGTTCAGCTGCAGCACATCCGTGCCGGTGCCGCCGCTGATCGTCTCGGCGAGGCCCGTGATGTCGGCGGAGGTCGCGGCAAACGTATCGTCGCCCGCATCGCCGGAAAGATTGTCGGCGCCCGCACCGCCGGAGATCGAATCGTTGCCGTCCCCGCCGAGCACAACGTCGGCATCGTCGCCGCCGAGGATCGTGTCGTTGCCGGCTCCACCCGTGATCGTGTCGGCCCCGGCGAGGCCGGAATAGGAGTCGTTGCCGGCCAACAGGTCGATCGTATTGGCCGTGCCGTCACCCGTCAGGGCGTCGTTGCCGGTCGTCGGACCGGCGATGGTGTATTTGATGTTGTCGAGCCCGACCCGCCAGTTGGCGGCGCCCGCGTAGGAAACCGTAATGGACGTAACGCCGGTCCAGTCGCCGGGGTTCAAAGTTGCGATCGCGCCGACAATGTCGCCGCTGTTGTCGGCGAGGGTAATCGCGGTGCCGGTATTCGGTGTGAAGGTGTAATTCGCCCCGGCGGAAAGATTGGTAAATTCGCCGATCTGGAACTGGGTGATGTTGACCGGGCTTGAGTAGCTCAGCGTGTAGGTCGTGGAGCTCGCGATCTCGCCGGCATTGAGAAAGCCCGAGCTGACGCCTGCCATCGCCGTGCCGTCCGAGCGCTCGACGCTGATCGTGACGTCCGGCTCAGTGACCACCAGCGTGGTGGTGGACTGAATCGTCGTGACGATCCCGAATGTCGTTTGACCAAGCGTATGCGGATATCGGGCCGCGCTCTCCGGCGCGAAGGCAGTCAGCGCGGCGGCGAAAGCCCCCCATCCCCAACCGGCACCGACCGGCAGCGCGGATGCGAGGACCTCGGCGCCAAGGCGTTTTTCCAACGCGTCGACGAATTCACGGCCCGTATTCCCGGCCCCGACGGAACAGCCATAAAGAACGATGTCGGCGTCCCAGGCGAGGCTTGACCGTATGGCGTCGAGATATTTCGACGACCGCCCCAGAATCTCCGTGTCGACCCGCGTATTCGCCAGAATCAGGGCGCCCGGCTCGCCGTGGGAAAGGATGTGCAGGCTGGCAACATCGCGCTCGCCGGCAAGTGCCACGGCGATCTGCCCCAGCGGATCTCCATCCTTCTCGAGGCGGATGACCTGGAAGGACGGGTCGCGTTCTGCGAGCAGGATATCGCTGTCACGAACACCGCGATCTACAACGAGGTACCCGCGGCGGCTGGAAAAAAGCGAGGGAACGGTTGCGGAAACCGACATTGGTATCTCCGTTTGATTCAAAGTGGCTCTATTTGGTGACTTCTATTCACCATTGGCCGCTCAAGCTCAACTTTGACGGATGACAGGCGAGTGACTTTTCGCCAAACCAATGATTGAATTTACAAAATCAAAGGGAGACATAATTCTATTTTTTTATCTCTCTTTGATTTTATTTTTCAGACCACTGATTGCCTTCCGTACACTGATCGTATATCGACATCCATCGTCGCTTATACGGCTATTCTTATCGACCCTATCGTCGAAATCTTTACCAAAAGTGAAGCAAAATCACTTTCTGGTTTCTCGATAGCGAAAAAATTTCGAATTTCCAATAAAATTTTATCTTTATCTGCTTCGCCATTCGCGAACCGATCTTGTTACGTTGGGTCACATCGAATGAGACTGAGCCCCGCATTGGCGGAAAACCCGGCATGGCTCAGCTTTAGGAAGGTTGGGAAGCTGGTATGAGCGAGGCCTCTTTGCGCCTCCTGGAAGACGCCCGGCGCCGTTACCAGGCAGGCTTCAGGTCGCGGGCTGCGCGCATGTGTCGCAGGATCCCCGAAGGAGACGCGTACTACCCGCACGCCTTGGAACTGCTCGGCGCTATACGTTCCGAGGACGGGGCCTACCGCGAAGCGGCGGAGCTCCTGAGCCAGGCGGCCCCCTCAATTCCAGGCAATGCGCACATCTGGAAATTACTGGGTGACGCCACCGGCCGGTTGGGACGCACCCGGACGGCGGCTCTTTGCTTGCGTCGCGCTGCGTTGCTCACTCCGGCAGCATTCGAGGCGGTCCGGGGAATGGCCGACCTGACATCAGCGAACGAGCGAAAGAGCATGTTGCGGCGCTGTTCCATTCTCTCGCCTTTGGACGGTCGTACGCATTTGCAGCTGGGCCTGGATTTGAAACAGGCCGGGAGATACGCGGCGGCAGCACGCTGTTTTCAGCGTGTGCTCGCTCTCAACCCAGCGGACGCCGACCAGACATTCCGCTTTGCCAACACCCTGATGGATCTGCAGGACGTTGACGAAGGTACGAAATTCTACCTCCGGACACTCATGATCGCGCCCGGCAGCGGAGCGGCCCGAAACAATCTGGGTTTGATAGACTTCGAGAATGAAGCGTTCGAAAGCGCCGAAGAGTGGTTCCGTTCAGCTACCGTTGCAGCGCCGGGCCTCGCGGAAGCGTGGCGGAACCGGACGCGAGCCCTGTTGAAACTGGAGCGGTACGGAGACGCGGTGGAGCCCTGCCGGCACGGTCTGGTGGTGGAACCTGAAAATCAGGCCGCCAGCGGTGACATGGCGGCACTGACGCAAACTCGGGACTGGGCCAAACGAGCCATGGTTCTCGGTCCCGATACGTCTGAATTCTGCAACACCATGGCCGTCGCAGCGGCGCGGGCTCCCGACCGGAACGGTGTTTGGTCCTGGCTCCATAGAAGTGCGATCGCCAACCCGGCGCATCCCGAGGTCTGGTTCAAACTCTCCAGCGAATCAAGTCGCACAAACGACCTCGACGCCGCTATCCGGTTCGGGCGCCGGGCAACCTTCATCTCCGACGATTACGCATCGGCTCGCAACAACACGGCGTTTGCGTTACTGAGCCAGGAGCGTTTCAGGGAAGGCTGGAAGACCATGACCCGCCGGCTCGAAACGGCCGAAGGGCGGAAAATCGAGCGACATTTCGCCATCCCGCAGTGGCAGGGAGAGGAACTCGAGGGCCGCCACCTTCTCCTCTGGGGCGAGCAGGGAATTGGCGACGAAGTACAATACCTTACGCTGCTGAAGCCCCTTCTCCGGCGAGGGCCACGTGTAACGGTCATCGCGGAACCTCGTCTCCGCCCCCTGATCCGGAGGAGTTTCCCCGGAGTCGCTGTGCCAGAGGCGGCTCCTGCCAGCGGTCAGCTGGAAGATCATTTCGGCACGGACCTGCATTTGGCGATGGGGGATTTGCCGCACAGGCTGAACCTGTTCTGCGGTGGCCAGGCGAAGCCGGAACCATGGATCGTCCCCGATCCCGAGCGTGCGGCTTCCTTGCGGTCGGATTTGCGGGCCCGTCATGCGGGAAGGAGATTGGTCGGAATTTCCTGGCGGTCCGAGGCCCCGAAGACCGGCGAACAACGGACGGTGCTGCCCGGGCATTGGAGCGGGATCGCGCGTGTCCCCGGCAATGCCCTGATTTCGCTGCAATATAGTGTGCGCGAAGACGACCTTCTGGCTTTTCGGGACGCCGGCATAGAGGTGAGCGCAGATCACGGCATCGACATACTGAGCGATCTCGACGGTCTCGCGGCGCTTATCGCTGTCATGGATCTCGTTATCTCTCCAGCCAACAACACGGTCCATTTTGCCGGCGCTGCGGGCGTACCGACCTGGGTGATGCTCACGACGCGCCCCAATTGGCCATGGGGCCTTCATCGCGATGATTCCCTCTGGTATCCCAAAACGAGATCGTTTCGTCAGGACACGGACGGCGACTGGGCTCCGGTATTGTCCAGAGTTGCTGACAGCCTGAGAGCGTACGGAGAGACAGACCTCTCGTAATCGATCCGGCGTCCGCCTGTCGGCATATCACGCGAACCTGAACGCCGAAGCCGTATCGTCTCGGGCGCTGCGGCGATCGCGGGCGGGTGCGCGCTCAGCGCACCTGCACGTCCATCTCCTCGATCCGAGCCCGCGCCGCGGCGGCGGCACGGCTGTCCGGATCGTTCTGGATCACCAGCAGCCAGTCGGCCCGTGCGCCGTCGAGATCGCCCTGATACTGGCGAAGGATACCGCGCTCGAGCAACGCATCCGGCTGGTACGCCTGAAGCGCGAGCACGGTCTCGACTTCCGTCCAGGCTTCGCCCAGCCGGTCCAACTGCCGCAGGGCGACGGCACGGTAGGTCCGGGCCTCGACGAGATGAGGATCGAGCCGGATCGCCTCGTCCAGATCGGCCAGCGCCTGTTCGTAGCGTTCGAGATCCATCAGCGAGACGGCGCGGTCGAGCCAGAGATCCGGATCGCCCGGCGCGAGTTCCAGCAGATTGTTCTGAAGTGTCAGAGCCTTTTCCGCCCGTCCGGCGAGCGACCAGGCTTGACCGGCCTGCATGAGGATCTCGGCGAGCAGCGAGGTCCGCGCCGTGCCGAGATCCGTTGCCAGCCGTTCGAGCCGGGCGGCCGCCTCGTCGTACTGGTGCAGCTCCAGCAGGGCGACGGCGACGCAGTGCCGCGCCGGAAAACCGCCGCCGAGCTTGTGCCAGGCGAGTCCCGCCTTGTAGGCCTCTTCCGGACGTTCGCGGGCAAGCTGCATGCAGGCGGCGTATTCCTGCTCGTGGTCGATCTCCGCGGCCGGCGCCGGCACGATGAGCGCCGGCAGTGCCAGCACCGCCCAGAGCGGTATCAGAATCAGGCGGCGGAGTCGCACAGCGCCGCCACGGTGTCTTTGAGGATAGCGATGTCGCGGTCGGTGGAGAGCCTGTGATCGCCGTCCTTGACGAAGCGTATCTGCACATCCTCGCTCGCGACATTGTCTGCGATCTTCAGCGAGAGCTCGTAGGGTACGGACTCGTCCCGCATCCCGTGCAGCAGCCGGACAGGCGTCGCGATCGGCATCGTCTCGCGCATCAGCAGATGGTTCCGGCCGTCCTCGATCAGCTTCATGGTGATGGTGTAGGGCTCGTCGCTGTATTCGGACGGCTCGTAGTAAACCCCGTCCCGCTCCAGGGTCTGCCTGATCTCGTCGGAGAAACCGGCCCACATCAGATCCTCGGTGAAATCCGGCGCCGGGGCTATCCCGACCAAGCCCGCGATTCGCTCCGGGCGCTGCAGCGCCGTCAGCAACATGATCCAGCCGCCCATGGAGGAGCCGACCAGCACCAGCGGGCCCTCGGTCACCGAGTCGATCAGGTAGAGCGCATCGGAAAGCCAGAGGCCGATGCTGCCGTCCTCGAACTTTCCGGAAGACCGGCCATGCCCCTGATAGTCGAGGCGCAGAAAGGCCTGGCCACGGGCCCGCGCCAGTTCCTCCAGCGCCATCGCCTTGGTTCCGGTCATGTCCGACATGAAGCCGCCGAGGAAGACGATTGTGGGTCCAAGTCCGTCCAGTTTGTGATAAGCGAGACGCGCGCCGTCCGGCTTCTCTGCATAAAGAGGAGAAGGTACCTCGGGCTGCTGGGTTTGCTCTGTCATTGTGGTAAACTTTTTGACAATGAAAACTGAAAGCTGGGAACGCCGGTGAACGACGGCCCGTCCATGAGGCCTAACATACCGAACCTCCGCCAATCGAGCGGCGATTTCGATATGTTCCGCCACCCGGCCCATGAAAAGAAGCCGGTCGTCCTGCAGGTACTTCCGGCCCTTGTGTCCGGCGGCGTGGAGCGCGGCACCATCGATGTTGCCAATGCGCTGGTGCAGGCCGGCTGGGACGCGCTGGTGGTCTCGGCCGGTGGCCCGATGGTGCATGAGCTGACCCGGGTCGGCGCGCGCCATATCGAACATCCGCTGGGGTCCAAGAACCCGATGAGCTGGCGGCAGAATTTCGACTGGCTGGTCGATGTCATCCACAACGAGAATGTCGACATCGTGCATGCCCGCTCGCGCATGCCGGCCTGGATCGCCTGGCGCGCGGCACGCAAGAACAAAGTTCCCTTCGTCACCACCTTTCACGGCCGCTTCCCGGACACCAATCCGCTGAAGAAGGTCTACAATTCCGTGATGGTCCGGGGTGACCGGGTGATCGCGATCTCGCATTTCATCGCCAGCGAGATCGAACGCCGCTTCGGCACCGGCAGCGACAAGCTGCGCATCATCCCGCGCGGGGTGAACACCGACCTGTTCGATCCCGACGGGGTGTCGGCGGAACGCATGATCAAGCTCAGCCGCGAATGGCGCCTGCCGGACGGAGTGCCGGTCGTCGTGCTGCCCGGCCGGGTGACGCGCTGGAAGGGCCATGAGGTGCTGATCGAGGCCCTCACCCGGCTCGGCGACCAGCCCGTGCATTGCATCATGGTCGGGTCCTACGAAGGCAAGGAAAGCTACAAGGCCGAGCTGGAGGAAAAGATCGCCAAGGCCGGACTGACCGCCTCGGTCATGTTCACCGGCGCGGCGAGAGACCTGCCCTGCGTCTACAAGATTGCCGATGTCGTTGTTTCAGCCTCGATCGATCCGGAGCCCTTCGGCCGGGTGATGATCGAGGCGCAGGCCATGGGCCGCCCGATCGTCGCGACCGACCATGGCGGCGCCAGGGAATCGGTGCTGCCTGGCGAAACCGGCTTCCTCGTGACGCCCAACGACCCGGACGCGCTCGCCGCCGGGATCCGCTGGGCACTCTCGCTCACCTCGAATGAGCGGGCCACACTGTCCGAGAAGGCGATCGCCCATGCCCGCGAGCACTACACGACGCGGGACATGTGCTTGCGCACCCTCTCGGTCTATGAAGAAGTCCTGCCGCTCTCGCCAAATGCCGGCAAGTAAGCGCCACGACCGTATCCTGGTCATCAAGCTTGGGGCGCTTGGCGATTTCATCTATGCCGTCGGCCCGATGCAGGCGATCCGCCGCCATCATCCGGATGCCGAGATCACCCTGCTGACCCGCCCCGCCTACGCGGAGCTCGGGGAGCGGACCGGCTTGTTCGACGCTGTCTGGACCGACAGCGAGCCGAAACTCTGGAACCTGCCCGGTCTTCTTGCCCTTCGCGCGCGGTTGGTCGGGGGCAGGTTCGGGCGCGTCTACGATCTTCAGACCTCGGATCGCACCGGCTTTTATCACCGCCTGTTCTGGCCGGGCAAGGCACCCGAATGGTCGGGCATCGTCCCCGGCGGCGGACTCTATCATCACTACCAACGCCCGACCCTGATCCACACCCAGGACCGGCAGCGCACCCAACTCCGGATCGCGGGGATCGAGGATGTCCGGCCCTCCGACCTCTCCTTCATGCAGAGCGATATTGCTCGCTTTGGCCTGCCGGAGCGCTTCGCACTACTCATTCCCGGCTCCTCTCTGAAGATGGCGGTCAAGCGCTGGCCGGCGGAGTCCTATGGCGCAATCGCGACTTGGCTCGAAAGCGAGAATATCCGGCCGGTCCTGATCGGCGGCGCGGAGGATAAGGATCCACTGGAGATCATCCGCGGTCTCTGCCCGTCGGCCCGGGACCTCTCGGGTGAAACCTCGCTCTACGACCTGCCGGAACTGGCGCGGGCAGCGTGCCTTGCTATCGGCAACGATACCGGACCGATGCATATCGCCGCGCTCGCCGGCTGCCCTACCGTAGCGATCTTCTCGACCGCGAGCTTCCCGGCCAAGGCCGCGCCGCGCGGTAAGAATGTACGGCTGCTTGTGGCGGAAAATCTTGCGGAGCTACCCGCGGAATTGGTCAGGGACGCAGCCGAGCAGATGATTGGGACGGCCCTCGATCCGGCGGGCTACGATACGCAAGCCTGACCTCGCGCCTCCAATTACCCCTAGGCCTGCAGGTTGCCTCTCCTGTAGCGGGAATTGAAAGCCTGCAGCTCCGCTTCGCCGGGAAATTCCTCTCTCGGGATACCGTCCAGGAGTTCCATGTGACTCATGCCGGGGGGAAGCGCGAAGGCATTCACGCATACCACCATCGGGAAGCCTTCAATCGCACGTCCCTTGAAGTTCGGCGCCGTGAAGATGAAGGTGCTGACACCGAAAATCCGATAACCGAGTCCCCGCAGAAAAGGCAACCACGTGCCGTCATGCTGCGGGTCGCCGATCTCCAGCGAGAGTACCGGCAGGCACCTCTCGATCGTGCGGGCCGCGCCGCGAACCACAGCGGCCTCGAAACCTTCCACATCAACTTTGATGAAGGCGCAATATTCCAGGTCCAGGGAGTCGACGGTCACGACCTCCGTTTCGACATTCCTTCCGCCCGAGCCGGAAATCCTGGAATCCAGCGACAGAACCCCGAAATTGAACCTGCTGATCTTTTCCGGGTCCGGGTCGGCGAATTCCGTCCTGCCGGAGTGTTCCGAAACAGCAGCGCGCCTCGGCAGGACATTTCTCACACCATTGGCTTCAAGATTGTGTCGCAGAAGCCCGAAGGCGAAAGGGCTGGGCTCGAACGCATGGACCGTCCCGGCCTCTCCCACGAGACGCGAGAGATGCAGGCTCATAAGACCGATATTCGCTCCGACATCCAAAACCACCGAGCCCGGGCGGACAAGCCGCTCCTGGACCATCATCTCGCCGTGGCAATAGTCGCCACATTCGGCCAGCGCCTTCAGAAGATACGGATCGACCACCGGGAACGCTACACGTCCGACTCTCGTGTCCGTACACATACAGTTGGAAAATCGGTCAAGTTGTTCGGACATCACCTGATTTGCTACCTCGGTCGCAAAGCTTCTTCGAGAGCCATCCTATAGAGAGGAACCCGCGACCAAACAACTCGCCACGCGACGATGCGCCCCGCTCCTTCCCCAGTCTCCCCTTGCAGTCGCGCCACCCAAGCGTTACATAGCCCAACCACGGATAACGGCAGAATTACGGACCCATGTGGCATCCGATCCAGACGATCGTGACTAGTTAGCCGTTTCGGCCTGGCCGGCCGAGACGGCATACGGATTCGGGAACATCCCCCGCCAAGGCCTTCCGCACCATCGTCACGTCACGTACCAGTAAAAGGGTCTTTACCCATGCCTGCCATTACGCTTCCCGACGGTTCCGTCCGTTCGTTCGACGCCGCCGTCACCGGCGCGGAAATCGCCGCCGATATCGGACCGGGCCTCGCCAAGGCCGCCATCGCGGTCCGCATCAACGGCAAACTCTCCGACCTGTCGGTTCCGATCGCCGAAGACAGCGAGGTCGCTCTCGTCACCAAGAAGAACGACGAGGCCCTCGAGCTGATCCGGCACGACTGCGCGCACATCATGGCAGAGGCCGTACTGGAGCTTTATCCGGAGACCCAGGTCACCATCGGCCCGGCGATCGAGAACGGCTTCTACTACGACTTCTATCGCGAGGAGCATTTCACGCCCGAGGATCTGGAAAAGATCGAGCAGCGGATGCACGAGATCGTCGACCGCGACGAACAGATCTCCCGCGAGGAATGGGACCGCGACGAGGCGGTGCTGCACTACAAGAAGGTGCACGAACCGTTCAAGGTGGAGCTGGTCGAGACTATTCCCTCGGGCGAAACGATCAGCTTTTACCGCCAGGGCGGCTTCCTCGATCTCTGCCGCGGCCCGCACATGCCCTCGACGAAATATACCGGCCATGCTTTCAAGCTGATGAGCGTGGCGGGCGCCTATTGGCGCGGCGACAGCAACCGGCCGCAGCTTCAGCGCATCTACGGCACGGCCTGGCCGGACCAGAAGCAGCTCGACGCCTACCTGCATATGCTGGAGGAGGCGGAGAAGCGCGACCACCGCAAGCTCGGTCGCGAACTCGACCTTTTCCACATCCAGGAAGAGGCGGTCGGCTCGGTCTTCTGGCACCCGCACGGCTGGACCCTCTACCGCACGATCGAAAACCATCTGCGCAAGAAGCTCGACCGTGCCGGCTACAACGAGGTGAAAACCCCGCAGCTGATCGACCGCTCGCTCTGGGAAGCCTCCGGCCACTGGGAGAAGTTCCGCGAGAACATGTTCACGGCCAATGCCGAGGACGACAAGGTGCTCGCGCTGAAGCCGATGAACTGCCCGGGCCACGTGCAGATCTTCAAGCAGGGCCTGAAAAGCTATCGCGACCTGCCGCTGCGTCTTTCCGAATACGGCTCCTGTCACCGCAACGAGCCTTCCGGCGCGCTGCACGGCATCATGCGCGTGCGCGCCTTCACCCAGGACGACGCGCATATCTTCTGCACGGAAGACCAGATCACCTCCGAGAGCGTGAAATTCTGCGAGCTGCTTTCCGCGGTTTACAAGGATTTCGGCTTCACCGACGTGCGGGTGAAATTCTCCGACCGCCCGGAAGTCCGCGCCGGCTCCGACGCGATCTGGGACAAGGCGGAAAGCTCGCTGCGCGATGCCTGCGACGCGGCCGGTCTCGAGACCACGCTGAACCCGGGCGAAGGCGCCTTCTACGGTCCGAAGCTCGAATTCGTGCTGACCGACGCCATCGGCCGCGACTGGCAGTGCGGCACCCTGCAGGTCGATTTCGTCCTGCCGGAGCGGCTCGACGCCTCCTATATCGCCGAGGACAGCAGCCGCAAGCGTCCGGTCATGCTGCACCGGGCGATCTTCGGCTCTATGGAGCGCTGGATCGGCATCCTGATCGAGCAGTATGCCGGCCGCTTCCCGCTCTGGCTCGCGCCGGTGCAGGGCGTGGTCGCGACCATCACCAACGATGCGGACGAGTATGCCGCGAAGGTCATGGATGCCTGCAAGGCGGCCGGGCTCCGCGTCGCCATGGACCGCCGGAACGAGAAGATCAACTACAAGATCCGCGAGCATTCCAATGCCAAGATCCCGGCGATCCTCGTCGTCGGCCGCCGCGAGGCGGAGGAAGGCATGGTGGCGCTGCGGCGGCTCGGCGGTCAGGCTCAAGAAGTCCTTGCGCTTGACGAAGCCATTACTAGACTTAAGGATGAAGCGTCGGCCCCGGATCACCTTTGATCCGGGCCGTGTTTTCATGCTCTAACCGTAACTGAAACAGTGAATGAAGGAGGCGTTAGATCGCCAGACCACCATTTAATCAGCCGCCGGCCAAGGACGGCCCGCGGGTGAACCACGATATTTCCGTCGACAAAGTCCGCTGCATCGACCCCGAAGGGGAAATGCTTGGCGTGATGACCGTTCAGGAAGGTATCCGGCGCGCAGAGGAATTCGGTCTCGATCTGGTCGAGGTTTCTCCGAACGCGGACCCGCCCGTCTGCAAGATCCTCGACTACGGCAAGTACAAGTACGAGGCGCAGAAAAAGAAGAACGAAGCCAAGAAGAAGCAGAAGGTCATCGAGATCAAGGAGATCAAGCTCCGTCCGAATATCGACGAGCACGATTTCCAGGTGAAGATGAAGAACGTCCGCAAGTTCATCGGCGAGGGCGACAAGGTGAAGGTTACGATGCGGTTCCGCGGGCGCGAGATGGCGCACCAGGAACTCGGCATGGACGTGCTGAACCGGGTCCGGGATGAAATGGAAGAAGCCGCCAAGGTAGAATCCCATCCGAAAATGGAAGGCCGGCAGATGA
Organism: Nisaea sediminum; assembly: GCF_014904705.1. Lineage (NCBI taxonomy): Bacteria > Pseudomonadati > Pseudomonadota > Alphaproteobacteria > Rhodospirillales > Thalassobaculaceae > Nisaea > Nisaea sediminum. The sequence goes on along the minus strand of NZ_JACZCQ010000008.1, from coordinate 4,079 downwards.
TCATGGTCATCGCCCCGCGCTGACTGGCGGGTCAGCACTGACAATCTCGCGAACGTGACGAGGCCCCGCTCCGGCGGGGCCGCACTGTTTCCAGGCTATGATTTCAGATTGTTTGTGTACGCACCGGGCCACTGAAGCCGGGGAGTTCGCTCCAGTGTTTCTTGCAGCATCGCAAAATGGCTGAGAACTCCGCTCTGGCGCATTGACATATGCACAACAAAGCGAGGAACAATTAACCAAAATACGAGTTATCGCGTGCTGGGGAGCGCAATGCGGGACCGATCGCCTACCGATATCGTCTTCGTCGACACCGGCGTCCAGGAAGCGCATATCCTGGCCACAGGACGAGCTTCGGGTGTGCGGGTTGTCCGGCTCGCGGCAGACCGGGATCCCTTCGAGCAGATCGCTCGTTATGCAGAGAAAAATTCGCCGGCCCGGAGAATTTCTATCCTCTGTCACGGTCGGCCGGGCGCGATCCAACTCGCCAATAACGAGATCACCGAGACGTCCTTGGAGAGCCGCGGGCATCTTCTCACGCGAATTGGCAATACCTTAAGCGAAGACGGCGAATTGCTGCTGGTGTCCTGTGCAACTGGTGCAGGTGCGGCGGGAACGCGGTTTGTAAACGCGCTTCGACGCATGCTTGGCGCACCTGTGAGAGCCGCCAACGGCGATCTCGGCGGCGCAGCTGGCTGGCTGGGCCTCCTGGCCGCCGCAAAGATCTTTTCCGAAACCTCGCTTGAAGCCTACCCGTACCGCCTTGGGATCATCGGTGGCTCCATTACTACCGGCGGCGACAACATCACCGCGGATGCAGCGGCCGATACGATCGACGCCTTAGACGGCAACGATACGATTACAGGCGGCGACGGCGCGGATGAGCTATCCGGAAATACTGGCGCAGACCTTATTTTCGGCGGCGACTCCGGTGGGGCCGACAATGCGGGCAACCTGATCGACGGCGGCGCCGGCGCAGACACGCTAAGTGGCGGCAGCCTGGACGATACGATCTCCGGCGGCGCCGACGGGGACAGCATTCAGGCGCAAGCAGGCGACGACATCATTTACGGCGGTGACGGCGACGATACCGCGAACGGCAGCACCGGCAATGACCTGATCTATGGCGGCACCGGCAACGACAGTCTCGCTGGCAGCGGCGACAACGATTCATTATACGGCGATTCCGGCGACGACAGTTTGACCGGCGATGCCGGCAATGACGTACTTGTCGGCGGCACCGGGAACGATTTGCTGATCGCGACCTCCGGGAACAACAAACTTGACGGTGGCGATGGCAACGACGTGCTTTCCGCCGGCAGCGGCGCCGACACCCTGAGCGGCGGCGCCGGAAATGACACCTTCGAAGGATCCACCGCCAACTTCAACACGGATACGGTCTCCGGCCTCGCCGTCGGCGACGCCATTCTCGTGAAGAGCTATGACGGCTCTGGGCTCGACGGTAACTCCCTAGGCACCACCATCAGTCTCGGCGGCAGCACGCTGAATGTCGCGGGTGCCGCCGCAAATCTCACCATCAATGCCTCCTATGACGGAACGAACACCACACTTACCTTCTCCGCTCCAGCTTCCTCTTCCGGATCTGAGGGCACAGGCGGGGTAACGACGACCTCCGGGAGCGGTACAGCCAGCTACACCATCAGCAATACAAGCGGGGTTAGTGCGACCGGCACACTGATCGCCAACACGGGAAGCGGAAGCGCGGTCTTCGTGACGCTCCCGGACCGCGCATCGATTTTCAATTCGGGAACCAGCACCGCCGAAACGGACAACGCAGCCAAGCAGTCACTCTATGCCCACATTCAGGCAAGCGATACGGATGCCAGAGAGCAGCAGGCCTTCACCCGTCATGCGGACGCCTTCTTTGACTGGAAAGGTAATGTCCCGATGGATGTCCGCTCGCTTTCCCTGACTACCTCGGGGAACGGTGAGACCGTCGAGATTTTCGATACCGCGTCGAGCGCGATCGGCACGCACGCCCTGATGATCGATACCTCGAGCCTCGCTACCAATAACATTCTCGACCTCAATAACATAGATTTTGCCGCCATCGTCGGAGCCGCTTCGATCACCGGCGGCGAGGGTCAAAACTATGTGGTCGCGGACGATGCCATCCAGTTCATCTCCCTCGGTGACGAAGACGACACGCTGGCCGGTGGCGGCGGAAACGACACGGTCGGCTCGAGCTGGGGAGAGGACCTGGTCTACGGCAACCAGGGAACGGATTTCCTCTTCGGTGGCGGCGGAAATGACACTCTGTTCGGTGGACAGGACGCAGACACGCTCGAAGGCGGAAATGACAGCGATATCGTCTATGGCAACAAGGGCAGCGACATCCTGATCGGTGGCAATGGCGATGACCGGCTCTATGGCGGCCAGAATTCGGACATCGTCTACGGCAATTCGGGCAATGACCGGCTCTTCGGCAATCTCGGCAAGGACACGCTTTATGGCGGCCAGGGGAACGACAGTGTGAACGGCGGAGACGGCGACGACCGGCTGGAGGGCAATACCGGCAACGACATGCTGTCCGGCGGCGCGGGGGCGGATACCTTCGTCTTTTCGTTCGGTACAGGTCACGACAGGGTCGAAGACTATGTCTCCGGGACCGACAGCTTGGCCTTCGAGAGCGGCCTCACCTATTCGGCTTCGGAGAGCAACGGAGACACGATCCTCAGCCTCTCCGACGGGAGCAGCGTAACCCTGGTCGGCGTCCCTGCCTCCGGGTTCGCCGCCCTGCAGGGTTGGATTATCGCAAACTGATCCGCCTGCGGCATTTTTCGGACTGGTCCCAGCGCTTCCGGACCCTATGTTGACCTCGTTGTGAAATGAAGCGTTCCGGAAAGTTCAGATGGCCTTCGCCAAGAGACACCTGCCCACCGACCATCCCGCCCTCGCGGACGAGAAGATCGGCGTCCTGCTGCTCAATCTGGGCACCCCCGATGCGACCGACTACTGGTCGATCCGGCGCTATCTGAAGGAGTTTCTCTCGGACGGCCGGGTGATCGAGCTGAACCCGCTGAAATGGCAGATCATCCTCAACCTCTTCATCCTGCCGACCCGGCCGTTCAAGACCGGGCACGCCTACGAGCAGATCTGGCTGAAGGAAACCGACGAGTCGCCGCTGCGGTTTTATACCCGCAGTCAGGCGGAAAAGCTCGGCGCCTTACTGTCCGCAAAGCATCCGAACATCGTCGTCGACTGGGGCATGCGCTACGGCAATCCGAGCACCGAAAGCCGGATCCGCGCGCTGCAGGAACAGGGCTGCGAGCGCGTCCTGCTGGTCGCGCTCTACCCGCAATACAGCGCCAGCACCACCGCGACGGCCTATGACAAGGCTTTCGAGGCGCTGATGAAGATCCGCTGGCAACCGGCGATCCGGACCGCGCCTGCCTATCACGACCATCCGGCCTATATCGAGGCGCTGGCCTCTTGCATCAAGGGTCACCTGAAAGGCCTCGACTGGACGCCGGATCTGGTGATCACTTCCTATCACGGCCTGCCGGAACGCTATTTCCGAAACGGCGATCCGTACCATTGCCACTGCTTCAAGACGACCCGCCTCGTGCGGGAGAGGCTCGGCTGGACGGAGAAGAGGATGATGGTCGCCTTCCAGTCCCGCTTCGGCCGGGAGGAATGGCTGAAGCCCTACCTTCAGGACACGGTGGAGGCGCTTCCGTCAAGAGGCGTGAAGAATCTCGCCATCATCTGCCCCGGCTTCTCCGCCGATTGCGTCGAGACGCTGGAGGAAATCAACATCGGCATCCGCGAGACCTTCGAGGAGGCCGGCGGGGAGAACTTCACCTACATCCCGTGCCTGAACGACACGGAGGACGGGATGAAGGCGATCGAGGCGCTGGTGGAGCGGGAGCTCGCGGGGTGGGTTTGAGGAGCAACGAATCAGCCAAAACTACAACCTATTGCTTATAAATTTTTAAATGATATCGTATCAGGAATTATATTTTTCAATGATAACTAGGAATTATCGTGAATTTTCCCCGATTAATGCCAGACGAAAAACTTTCCATCCAAATGATTATTCTGTCTTCTGGTGTCGTTTT